>JAQBPS010000077.1 GCA_028287415.1 Bacillota bacterium
ACAGCAGCTCGATCAGGGCCTTCGGGCCGGCGACATAGCCGCCGAGCACGCCGACCGCCTTTGACAGGGTGCCGACCTGAACGGTCACCCGCCCGTCGAGGCCGAAGTGGTTGACGGAGCCGCGACCGTTCTGACCGAGCACGCCGGAGGAGTGGGCGTCATCGACGTAGGTCATGCAGCCGTGCTGCTCAGCCAGGTCGACGATCGCCGGCAGCGGACCGATGTCGCCATCCATGGAAAAGACGCCGTCGGTGATGATCAGGCGCCGGCGGTACTGCCCTTCGGTCTCCTTGAGAATCCGGGCCAGGTCAGCCATGTCCGCATGCTTGTAGCGCAGCGTCGTCGCGCGGGAGAGCCGGCAGCCGTCAATGATCGAGGCGTGGTTAAGCTCGTCGGAGATGATCGCATCACCCTCGCCGACGAGAATCGGGATGACGCCGGAGTTGCAGGCGAAGCCGGACTGGAAGACCACGCAGGCCTCGGTGTGCTTGAACTGGGCCAGCTTCGCTTCCAGCTGGTTGTGGATCGACATGGTGCCGATAATCGTGCGGACGGCGCCGGAGCCGGCGCCCCATTGCTCGGTCGCCTTGATCATCGCCTCCTTGAGGCGGGGATCGTCAGCCAGGCCGAGGTAGTTGTTGCTGGAGAGGTTGATCACCGTGCGGCCGTCGATGACCGAGCGGGGCTGCTGGGGACTCTGCAACTCCTTGAGCGGGCGGTAGAGGCCCGCTTCCTTCAGCGCGTTCAGCTCCTCAACCAGGAAGTCGGTCACGGCCATAGGTATAACCTCCAGAGGGGAAATAATTTTGCCGCAGATTTCGCACATTACGCAGATTACGGAATAAATATATTTTTTTATGTCCGAATCTGCGTAATCCGCGAAATCTGCGGCTATAAAAATGTCTTTACGCCTTCAGCCCAGGCATCAACACAGCCTTACCGCACTCTGCGGAGGCCATCAGTTCCATGGCGGTACCCACCTGCTCAAGGGGCAGCCGGTGCGTGATCAGAGGCTTCAGCCGCTCAGCCAGGCCGGCCCGGTAGAGGGAACGCACCTGGTACCAGGTCTGCCACATCTTCCGGCCCGTGATCCCCTGCAGCACCAGACCCCGCATGATTACATCAGCCGCGAGGTCGATCTCCAGCGGCTTCGACGGCAGGCCCAGCAGCGAGACCCGGGCCCCGTTCCGGGCCGCCTTCAGCGACTGGCGGATCGCCCCGGCGTTGCCGGACATCTCCAGCACCACGTCCACGCCGTAGCCCCGTGTCTGCTTGCGGACCACCTCAACCGGGTCCTCCTTGGTCGGGTTGATCAGCAGGTCGGCGCCCAGTTCCCGGGCCAGGCCGAGCCGGTACTCGTTCACATCCATGGCCATGACGACCTCAGCGCCGGCCATTTTCGCCACGGGCACACTCATGATGCCGATCGGGCCGCAGCCGGTCACCAGCACCGACTTGGCGGTCAGTTCGCCGGCCATGGCCGTGTGGACGGCGTTGCCCAGGGGCTCCTGGATCGACTGGAGGTCCCAGGGGATATCCTTGTCATTGATCCAGATATTCTGCTCCGGCACCGCAACGTACTCGGCGAAACAGCCGTTGGTGTCGACGCCCAGGATCCGGGTGCGCTCGCAGAGGTGGTACTCGCCCACATGGCAGCGCGGGCAGTTGTTGCAGACGATGTGCGTCTCCGCGGAGACGTAGTCGCCCACCTTGCAGGCCGTCACATCGGCGCCGACGGCGACCACCTCGCCCGCCATTTCATGGCCGACGGTCAGCGGCGGCTTGACCCGGCCGGCCGCCCACGGATCCCAGGCGTAAATATGGTAGTCGGTGCCGCAGACGCTGGTCGCCATCACCTGGACGAGGACGTCCCGGGGGCCGACCGCAGGGATGGGAATCTGCTGAAGCTGCGCACCCGGGCCGGGCGCCAGCTTGCGGATCGCTCTCATCGTTTCCGGCACGTCATCCACCTCGTAGCTAGCATGTTGAGAACCGTCAAAGTCGCCGCCGGTTCAGGAGATCAACCGATCGGTTGGCGTTTTCTACTTTAAGCCAATCATCGGATGTGTGCAAGCATCAACCGAGAGGATCACAGGGCCGGTGCGGCGAACCCGAGTTGCTCTCCCAGCCACTGTAGCCGGTCACGCCGGGACGCCGGCGCCGTGCTGAACAGATGATCGGTCTCATACCAGCACGGCAGCAGGTGCAGCGCTCCCGATATAGTTGACGGCATCGAGCGGTGAGAGCGGCGCAAGGTACGCCGCAAGTTGCTCAACAGTCCGGACCGCAACGTCCAGCAGCGCCCCAGCATCATATGCGAACATGACCTTCCCCCCTCCCCTTATTGACGCTCGGCCCCAAGGCCCGGTACCGCCAGCGGTGCGCGAGAACGCCGGCTGCTAAACAGCCGGCGCCAGCGGTCTCCCTACAACCCGTCATCCTCGGCGTCGCGCTCCTCCTCGTGGGCGAACTCGATCACGATCGCGCCGCAGTCGCAGAGCAGTTCCTCCTCCGCCTCCAGCACCATCGCAATGATATCCGCCGGCAGGGCGACCCCCTGCTTCATGACCTGCTCCTGGACTTGCGAGATGATGGCGGCCTGATCCATCACCGCCATGCTCTCCTCATCCCTGGCAGCCGCTTCGTCGCCCCTGATTTCTACGAGGCCGGCCTCCAGGGCGCCGATCGCCTCGGTCACTCGTTCGGGATGTATGGTTGGCCGCTCATCGGTCCCTACCAGCGCCACCCACAGTCGCAAGTTCGCGAGTGCCATCTGCATGCGCACCGCCGCACTCACTGCCGCGACCTCCTTCCGGTCGGCTGCCCGTGGCAGCCCGGGGGAGTTGATCGCCCCTGTACATAATGTATGAAC
>JAQBPS010000079.1 GCA_028287415.1 Bacillota bacterium
GTTGCAATCGCCATTTATCATCATGCGCCGAAACCCTATCTAATTGTTAAACGTCGAAATAACAGACGGGCACCATAGCCGCCATGGAGGTGACAACTTGCAGGCGAAATCACTGCCCAGGGCTGGCCGCCCCACGCCACTTCAGACGGTCGGCTACCTGATTAAAGGCCTTCGCCCCAAGCAATGGCTCAAAAACGCCTTTATTTTTCCCGCACTCTTATTCTCCCGCAGTCTCCTGATCCCCGACAAGGCACTCGCTGCTGGCGAGATGTTCCTGGTGTTCTGCCTGCTGGCCGGCAGCGTTTATCTGATCAATGACGTGGTCGATCGGGATAAGGATCGGCGTCATCCACGGAAATCCCGTCGTCCGGTGGCCGCCGGTCTGATTACACCCCGACTGGCAACGGTCACTGCTATGGCCCTCGCCGCACTGTCACTCGGCTGGGCCTTTCGGCTCGGCGTATGGGTGGGAGCCATCGGTGCCGTATACCTCGCCCAGAACCTGCTATATTCATTCTGGCTAAAGCAAATCGTCCTGGTGGATGTCTTCGTCGTGGCAGTAGGCTTTGTCGCTCGCGTGCTGGCCGGTGGAGCAGCGATCCATGTCCCCATCTCCCCCTGGCTGCTGACGACAACGATCCTACTGGCTCTCTTCCTTGCGTTGGCAAAGCGGCGACACGAAGTCACCTCTCTCGCCGATCCGCAAAGCCATCGCGGCATTCTTGCGGAGTACCCCCTCCCGCTGCTGGATCAACTCATTGGGATCGTGACCTCGTGCACCATTGTTGTGTACGCCGTCTACACGTTCTTAAACTCGCCGCGGGGCCTGCTCGTCTACACAGTACCGTTTGTGCTCTTTGGTCTATTCCGCTATCTATACCTGGTTCACCGGCGGCAGGGCGGCGGTGAGCCGGAACTGCTGGTGGTGAAAGATCCGGCGCTGTTAGGCACCATGGCCCTTTGGACTGTGGTCACTGTATTCATAGTGTATGGCGTAAAGGGGTAACGCCCACGTGAAGGAGATGGCCATGAGCAAGTACCTCGTCGCATTTTTTAGCATCGCCCTGACGGCAGTCGCTCAGATCCTCCTGAAGCTCGGGGTCGTCGCTTCGGCGTCAACGACCCTCGCGCCCGTACACGTACGATTGCTCCGGACAGTCATCAACCCTTTTGTGCTCGCTGGCCTTGCGGTATACGGACTGAGCACGCTGTGCTGGCTCATCGCACTGTCGAAATTACGGCTCAGCGTCGCTTACCCGATGGTCAGCTTCAGTTACGTGTTGGTGACGGTGGCATCAGCGATCATCTTCCGTGAAGCGATCACGCGGAACCAGATCCTCGGTTTGTGCCTGATCATTACCGGCGTGGTGTTCCTCGTCCGCTAGTCAGCAATGGAGTGAGCATATGTACTACATCATAGCAACCAGCGTGGTGATGGCAGCAGCTGCCTGCCTTGCCGCGCTCTGGCCCAGCTTGAAAGGGAAGTTCGACCGCATCCTGGCCTGGTTCATCCTCATACCGGCTTTGATGATCATAGTGAGCCTCGCCCTGGGGTTGGCCGGTCGGCTCACACCGAGCGCCATGCTGTTCGCACACGTTACGATCCTGGTGGTAGTGATTGTGCCATGGTGGCAGCGACGCGTGGCCGGACACAGCCGTGCCGTCGCGACCCCTCTCCGGGGTCCGTCCATCGATGGCCGTACGGCACCGACTCGCGTGCGGTGGGGACCGGGGGCACGGCCATGGTTATGGCTTTTGGGAGTGGTATCGGCCATTGCGCTCGGCTGGATGGTCTACGCCGGCCTGCTGATGCCACCGTTCGGATCGGACTCGCTGGCCTATCATCTGCCGCCCGCTGTCTGGTGGCTTCAGGCTGGCCGCATCTATCCGGCGCCGACGCAATTCACCTTCGGCTACGGCTATCCGCAAGGCATGTCCCTGCTGATGCTGTGGCAACTGGCGTACACGGCTACCGACCATCTCGTCAACATCGTGCAGGTGCCCTTCGTTGTACTGGGGGTCCTGGCGTCGTATGGGCTGGCCCGGGAAGCGGGAGTCGGACGGCCCTGGGCCTGGTGGGCGGGCGCCTTTTTCGGTTTGACCCCGATTGTGCTGGAACAGGCTGTCGTTCCTTACACCGATGTAGCGGTCGCGGCCCTGACGCTCGCCGCTCTGTACCTCACTTTGCGGTTCCGGCGGTCCGGGGCGGGCGGGTACCTGTGGCTCGCCGGCGTCGCCGTGGGCCTGATCGTAAGCATCAAGGCGAACGGCGTCCTGGTGGCGGCGATTGTCGGGCTGCTGGCCTTGGTGCCGGCCAGGCGCCATAAGCCGCTGCACCGCACGATCGGGCTGGCCATTCTCGCACTGGGGGTTCCGGCACTGTGCCTGGGCGGGTACTGGTACATTCGGAACCTGGTGCTGTATGACAACCCGCTGTTTCCGGCAGCGGTCACGGTGTTGGGCCGCACAATCTTCCCTGGCCCCCGCACGATCCAAAACCTGCTTAATGTGACCCCCGGTCAAACCCCCTGGCAATCCTTCGCATTGGCCCTGCAGGACCATTCCCACTGGTACACGTATGATCCGCCGAATGGCGGGTTTGGGCCGGTGTTCACGATCCTGGGCATCGGTGCCATGGTCGCGGCGGGTCTACACGCGCTGGTGACCAGGCGCTGGTGGGTCGTGGTCCAATTCGGTGCCGGTATGCTGCTGCTGGTACTCCAGCCGTTCAAGTACCCCCGCTATGTCCTGTTCCTGCCGGCGCTGGGCGGCGTCGGCTTTGCGTACGTGCTTCAGCGGATGGCCGGGCGGCACACCCGCCAATTCCTCCAGGCCGCGGCCGCAGGGCTGATGCTGTTTACGCTCCTGGCCGTGCCGTATCAGCCACAGCTGAGCGCGGAAACCTTCCAGCAGGTGCGTTCGGACGTGGCGGCCGGCCGGCCGCCGTCGGCGGCAACGTTTGGCCTCGCCCGCGATTATGCGTTTATCGACACCATCCCGGAGTTGAATCATCCGGACAACCGGATCGCATACACCGAAGCGGGCTACGTCTACGCACTGATGGGGCGCAACCGCTCGAACCGGGTTTACTATGTACCGGCCACCAGTGCTGACGAGTGGCTCCGCAAGCTCAAGGACGCACAGACGACGTTTGTCATCATCGGCGATGACCGGGCGACAGAGCTTCGCTGGATCAAGCAGCACCCTCAGGATTTCGTGCTGTGGACCCGCATCTGGCCGTACACGATCTATGTGCTCCGGTCAGACCTGCCACGCAACCAAGCGCTGATCGCTGCGCGGGGAGGTGGGGCGCAATGAGGAGAGCAGGCAGCCGCGTCGCAATGGGCCTATTCTGGTGCCTGATGCTTGCGGGGAGCGCTTACTACTACCTGAACCGCACCTTTGAGTTGCGCCCTGAGCGGCGGATTACGTGGGCACACACCCAGGAATGGTGGCAAGGCATGACCGGGCATCTCCTCGCCCAGCACCGGGAAGGGTTGCAGGTCGCCGAACTGGACCCGCAGACCGGGCGTGTTGTGGCTGTCAGGGATGCCATGCTGGATGTGGCTATCGTCAATCAGATGGTCACGGACCTCCCACGCGGGCACTGGCTGATCATCACCGCGCTGCAGTTGAGTAGCCCGGAGACTACCACAACGCTGAGCACCTTGCTGGAGCGCGCCGGCTGGTCGGGGCAGCTGGAACCGGTCAACCAGGGGGGCGGGATCGTGGTGCTGGGACGTCGCCAGGACTCCGGCGACTATTTCGTGGTAGCCTCGCAGATCGCTGATCCGCCGCCTGTGGAAGTGGCATTGCCTGCCGGCACTACGGGCCCGGACGGATCCAGGCTTGTTCGGTCTCTATCGATCATGGTGAAGCCGTACGACTAATACCGTCGAGTACTGAGGGGCGCCGCATGTTGCGGCGCCCCCACTTATTTGTCCGAACGGGGCCTCACCGCTTGATGGTCACCTGCACCTGTGCCTGTTTGCCCGGTAGCCCGGTGAACTCAATGGGTGCCATTGCGTTCACCGTCACCGTGTAGCTGCCATCGGGCAGGTCATTCAGGTCCGACAGCGTCACGGCAAAGGTGCCCTTGGCCACGTTGTACCCCGCCCGTTGCACTGAATCGAGCGATATCGTGCGGACGACCTGCTTGCTCTTGTTGTCCATGATGCTGATCGTGAGCGGCACCACGGCAACGTAAGCGCCATCTAGCGACACAGCACTGTCCGTCGAGCCGGAGATGCTCAGCGTCCGATTTTTCACCGACCACTGCGCCGTTACCTTGGGTGTCTTGATTGCTGTTTTCAGCAGAGCCCTGATGGTCACCGATTCACTCACATTACCGGCCAGGTCCCGTCCGTACACCTGGATCACAGTCACCTTGCCTTCCTCAAGCTTTACCAACTTAGTGAAGTCGAAGGATTGGACTGTTCCCTTGGGTGCAATCGTATCCTTGCCCACGATCACTTGCTTCACGCCAGATTCAGGGTCAGTCAGGGTACCGCTGACCTTCAGCTGGCCCTGCAACGCAGCCGCATCGCTGCCACTGGTATAAATCAGCAGCGTGTCAGGCTGCCCCAGGCGCAAGGTAGGCGCCTGCGGATCAATGGTGACGGTACGGCGATCTTTTCCCTGAGAATTGGGTGCGCTCACATTGCCGGCCTGATCCTCCCCGCTGAAGCGGAATGCCCAGCTCGCAGCGTCTGTCGTCGGCAGGATGATCCGGGCCACCCACTTTTTCGCATCCCTGGGATTGATCGTCACAGTGACCGGAAACGTGAGTGCCTGCCCGGTGGCTGCATCCACCACGCGCAGGGCCTTCAACGGCTCACTCGCAGTGCCCGTGAACTCGAATGCCCTGGTTTGCTCGCCGGTCGGGGGCTTGCCGAGCAGCAGGCTGCCGGCCGGTGTGCTGACGGTGACAGATGGTGCGATTGCATCGACGGCGACCGTCACCTTCACCCTGGTCGCGTTGCCCGCCAGATCGGTTACCGTCAGATCGAAGCTGTTGCTGCCATTGCGAAGCGCCGGCAAGGTGATTGTAAAGCCCTGCTCCGCCAGCTGGACACCCGTGGTCTGGCCACCAATGAGGACCGCGGCCACCTTCTCGTTCAAACTGCCTGCAAGCGTGTACGCATCTGCGCCACGGGTGGCGAAGGCATAGGTAGTTCCAGAGACCGGCGGCAACTCCTCCGTCTCCGCCGCCCGCTTCACTGTGAGGGTCAGCCCGGTCAGGATCGGATCCACGCTGTCACGCACGATGGTCAGGGCGAGCGGCGCAGACTCATTGCCTACAGCATCCGTCGCC
>JAQBPS010000098.1 GCA_028287415.1 Bacillota bacterium
CTGAATCGCGCTACCCAGAATATCGGCGGCATTGGCAATGTCACCTATCTGCCTGCGGGGTGCGGCGTGTCGGCGATCCGTGCGTTTGATACCGGTCCCGGCAACATGATCATCGATGCCCTGTGCAGCGAGCATTTCGGCGTGCCGTATGATGATGGCGGACGCATCGCGGCATCCGGTCAGGTGGATGACGCCCTGCTGGCCGAGCTGATGGCTCATCCCTACCTGACGCAGGAGCCGCCGAAGAGCACGGGACGGGAGGTTTTCGGGGTCCAGTTCGCCCGGGGCCTGAGCGGTCGGTCGGTGGCCCCGGCTGATCTGGTGGCTACAGCCACGGCGTTCACCGCCCGCTCCATTGCCGACCAGTACCGGCGCTTCCTGGGGCCGGTTGACGAGGTGATCATCGGCGGGGGCGGCGCCCGCAATCCGGTGCTGATGCAGATGCTGGCAGCGGCGCTGCCGGAGACCCGGGTGGTGGCGCACGAGGCGGTCGGGATCAGCTCCGACGCCAAGGAGGCGATCGCCTTTGCGCTGCTGGCCAATGATGCGATTTTGGAACTGCCGACGAACGTCTCGGGCGCAACTGGCGGGCGCCCGGCAGTGCTGGGGAAGGTGACGCTATGACCCGCTGGTTCAAGGGTGCGCTGATCCTGCCGGAGCGGGTGGTGCCGAACGGCCTGCTGCGGGTGGAGGGCGGCCAAATCACGGGGCTGTGGGATCTGGAGACCACGGCGGCGCCGGCGCACGACCCTCGGGCGACCACGACGGTCTCCGGCTATCTGGCACCTGGCTTTATCGACCTGCATGTGCACGGCGGCGGCGGTGACTTCATGGACTGCGACCCGGAGGCCGTGGCGGCGATCACGCAGACCCATGCCCGGTACGGCACCACCGGCCTGCTGGCGACGACGCTGACGGCACCGGAGGAGCGGATCATCGCGGCGATTCGGGCAGCGAAGGCGGCGCCGCGGCGGGGTGCCCGGGTGCTGGGGTTCCATATCGAAGGGCCCTTTGTGAACCCGAAGCTGAAGGGTGCGCAGGACGGGCGCTACGTGCGCCTGGCGAGCACGGCGGAGATCGACCGCTGGATGGCCGAGGGCGAGGCGGGCGACCGCTGGCACGTCACCATGGCCCCCGAGATGGAGGGGGCGACGGCGGCGGTGCAGCACCTGGCGGGCCGTGGGGCGATCGTGAGCGCAGGTCACACGGACTGCACGTACGCGCAGCTGGCGGCGGCGCAGGCTGCGGGGGTGCGGCATGTCACCCATCTGTATAACGCCATGCGGGGCCTGCACCACCGGGAGCCGGGGACTGTGGGCGGGGCGCTGACGCTGCCCGGCCTGACCGTGGAGCTGATCGCTGACGGGGTGCATGTGCATCCGGCATCAATGGCGGTGGCGGTGGGCGCCCGGGGCGCCGATGGGGTGCTGCTGGTCACTGATGCGATGCGGGCCGCCGGCATGGGCGAGGGCGAGTACCTGCTGGGCGAGCTGAAGGCTGTGGTCAGGAACGGCGAAGCCCGCCTGGCGGATGGCACGCTGGCGGGCTCGGTGCTGACCATGGCCGACGCTGTGCGCAACATGGTGAAGCTGGTGGGGGTGCCGCTGCCGGCGGCGGTGGCGATGGCCTCACGCAACCCGGCGCGGCGCCACGGGCTGGAGGCTCGCAAGGGCGCCCTGGCGGTGGGGATGGATGCTGACCTGGTGCTGCTGGACCAGGACCTGCGGGTCCAGGCCACGGTAGTGGCGGGACAGGCTGTGTTCGGCGCAGAAGTGATCCAGGGTTAAAAGCAGCGGGCCGGCTCCCTCCAACAGGGGAACCGGCCCGTTTGCTCTGCGCAGCCTTAGACGAGGACGCCGGTCTGCCGATCTGTCATTGTATCCCGGGTATACTCGCTGTCATTATCAGGGGCAATCGCTTCGATCGCACTAGTACCGACTACACAGGGGATCCGCTGACCGTCCTGCATGGTCTCGATCCGGAGGAAGGCGGGCGGGCACTTTACCGACAGGAGCTTGTCGACCTGTTCCAACGAGCCGACCGGGTCACCACCGCCGGGAAACTGCCGGGGCAACGTGATCTGGCCTACCAGGGTGACACCTGACCGGAGCCGTACCGAAAATACTTGGGCCATGTCCAACAGATTGGTCCTCCTCTCAAAGAACGTCGAGGAGATAAATTCCAGATTCTGCACTTAAAACCCTTTTCGCCCAGAGATTAATCGCCGCCGTTGCGCTCTCGCGGGGCATTATATGGCCACGGATTTCACAGGTTACACGATTTAGGGGCGGAACACAGATTATAAAATATAACATTTTAACCTGTGCATCCGTGTCGGGATTGAAAATTCGTGCAATCTGTGAAATCCGTGGCAGTTAGAAAGTTTCGACTTACCTAAATCGTCTTCTTGTAGATGTGGAACTGCCGCGTGATCACGCAGCCCGCCCGCTCGTAGAAGCTCAGGTTCCGGCCGCCCGCCCAGCCGAACCACAGGTAGCGGGCCCCGTTGCCCGTTACCCGCTCGATCAGCGAGTAGAACAGCACAGCGCCGATTCCCTTGCTCCGCAGGTCCGGCCGCACCCCGAACGGGCCGAAGCGGCCCTGGGCGCCCCGGGGCGGATCGTTGTAGGTGTTCTCCCACTGGGTGAAGCCCACGATCTCGCCGTTCTGTGTGGCGAGCATGAGCTCCAGGTCGCCGTGCTGGAGCCCATCTACCACCGACGGCTTCCAGTGGGCGAAGTGCTGCTCCATGAACGCCAGCAGCGGCAGGGTATCCTCCCGGCGGAACATGCGGACGGCGTAGCCCTCCTGCTCCAACTGGGCACCCCGTGACCGGACCTGCTCCGGCATCCGCACACCCTCCAGCCGCATGCCCATGGCGACCGGCGACGATAGCTTCGTGAACCCGCTCGCCTCAAGGAGTGCGAGGGCCCCGGTGTATGACTCATCGACGCCGGGGAAGACGTAGTACGGCGCGTACCCGTTGCACCAGACCTCGGTCCGGCCCTGCTCCTTCAGGAAGGCAACGCCGGCCTGTAGCAGTCCCGCAGCCACTCCCTGGCGCCGGACGGCCGGATCGACGAAGAACGCCGTGATCCAGCCCTTGCCGGGCTCCAGGCCGAGGGTCCCGATCGGATACTTGCGGCACATCGCCTGGAGAAAGCCGATCGGGCGGCCGTCCACCTCGGCGACCAGGGCGCCACGGGGGTCGAAGTTCACATCAAGCAGGAAGAGTTGCCAGAACCGCTCCTCCGTGATCGGGTCCTTGGTGAGGCACTGGTTCCAGAGGGCGACGACCGGGGCGAGATCGGTGGCATTGAACGGGCGGATGGTGAAGGCAGACATGGCGGATCTCCTTTCGCGATGGGCCTGGGTATCAGGTCTGTTAACTGGTATATACCACGCACTATACGGTGTTCCTGCCGC
>JAQBPS010000172.1 GCA_028287415.1 Bacillota bacterium
GTTGCCCACGATAAACCAGTCCGCCGGCAGACCCCACATGGCGGCAAGCCGCTCGCGCAAGGCCCGGGACGAGCCCTCGGGGTATGTGTGGGCGAGCGCCAGCGCATGCTGTGCCGCCGCCAGCGCCTTTGGCGAGGGACCCAGCGGGTTTTCGTTCTGATTCAGCTTGACCAGGTCGGTAATGCCCAGTTCCCGCTGCACGTCCTCGACGGGCTTGCCCGGCACGTACGGCCTCATTGTCTTGACTGCGGGGCGCAGGGGTAGCATGATTCGACACTCCTAGTTAAGAATTCTTACGGCCACGGATTTCACTGATTCCACGGATTTTAAAGCCAAACACGGATACCGGACAAAATATATATTTTTGATGCATCTTTTCATCTGTGTTTCTCGTAAATCCGTGCAATCCGTGAAACACTACTCCGTTAACATCGAAGAGACGGCTGGATACACCGAGGCAATCGTCGACCACAGGTCATGCAGACCCCTGTCCACACGCCTAGATAGGTTTGAATTAGGCGGCGGATGTGCTGCAGCGTCAACGGAGGGTCATTTGGAGCCCCTTTTTTAGCCGTCGTGCCCGCTCGGTGAGCAGGAACGCGAAGGCCAACATGGCGAGGGTCACATGACGATTCCAACCGAGCCAGCTACGACCCTCAAAGTGGTCTAGCCCCAATTCTTCTTTCAGCCGGCGGTAATCGTCTTCGATGAACCAACGGCGCTTTGCGTAATCAACCAGGCGCTCAAGCGGAGTATCTTCCGGCAGATTTGAGAGCCAGAACCGCGTGGGTGCCTCAGCGCCTTCTGGCCATTCAATGAGCAGCCATTCAGCGTCACGCACGGCGTCACCACGGCTGAACCCATGGGCAGAACGCACGCGGACAGCTGCAAACCTGGACCGGAGGGGACCTTTCGTCCCGTCGCGCCAGGTGACAATCGTCCAGTCCTCCGCCTGCAGGCTGCGGGCAAAGTCAGCTGGGCGGCTCCATTTGTCTTTAAGATCAGGGCGTGTGGGCCGCCGGCCCCGCCCCGGGTAAGGGCGCGGCGCAAGAGACACATCCGCCGGCCAGAACACCATTTTTTCTTCGATGGCTACGACGTATTTGAGCGTGCGTGCAATCAGGGCGTCTCGAAATTCGGTAACACGACCGTAGTCGCCATCGGCTGTCACAACGCGATCTTCCAGTTGCCATCTGCGAAGTCGGTCAATCAATGCAATTGCGAGACGCCATTTTTCGAGATGGGTCCGGAGTTCCTCAGGGATCCCAGCCTTACCGCAGCGGTCCGGATCGGCCGACCAGGACTCGGGAATCACGAGCTCAAAATCGAGCGGAAGGCTCATCGTTGTTGACGCCAAGTGAAGGCTTACAGCCACCTGGCAGTTGGCAGGGCGTCCCTTAGCACCACAGTACTGCCGGGCCACCCCGACAGAGTGATCGCCTTTCTTCGGGAAACTGGTCTCATCAATCAGCCAGGCAGAGTCCGCGGGCAGCAGCGCTTCCATGTACTGCGCAAGCCGCTTCCGCACCTCAAGATAGTCCCATGTACTCTGGCTGACAAACTGCTGCATCGCCTGTTCGTTGCCGTCAGGCATGCGTAGCGCCATCGCACCGACAGATTTGCGTTCACCGTCCAGCAACAGCCCGCGCACGTAAACATCCCCCCAGTGGCGCTGCTGGCTTCGGGTACACGCCGGAAAAAGCGTAATGGCAAGGAACTGTTCCAAGCATTCGCGAAGGGAGTCAAGCTCGTGAATTTTCATACAGAGCGTTTCGCGATACTTGTCGAGTCTCCTGCAACAGATGATGGCGGTCTTTCAAGTGGCTAACGGAGTAGTGGAAATCCGTGGCTAATAAATGATTTATTCATGAGCTACTTCCTCAGCGCACAAGACGCGTGTGCTTCACGCTGGCCTGCCGTTGTAGTGCGCGGGCACTTTCTATGGCCACGGATTGCACGGGTTACACGGATTTAGGATCGCAAACACAGATGACCAGGTGAAATTATATATTTATGTTCGAATCTGTGTAAGCCGTGAAATCCGTGGCTAATAAATGATTTATTCATGAGCTACTGCTCCTATTGATCGGCGCAATCCGCGATAATCGCTTAACACCTAACCACAGGACCAGGGCACCTCGCCCTGGTCCTGCGTATTTGTGTGCCTGAGACCCGACGGAGTATTCACCTAGAAGCTATCCAGTGAATGAAAATATTTCCGATAAAAGTGTTGACTGTTTATTCCAATTTGGTATAATCATGCTTGAAGGATATAAAAAAGGGTGGGACGCACTAAAACCACCCAGGACTGAGAGGTGTGAGCAACGTGGAGCAGGCCCTGCCGTTAGGAATTGAAGCGGCGCAGTCGGAAGCGGTGCTGCCGCTGATTCAGCTCATCTCCGACCTGGTCGACAAGCGCTGCGACAAATTCCTGGGCGCCAGATATGGCCTCACCACGCCGCAGTACCAGCTCTTGCTGGCAGCCGTACAGAACGCCGACGTCACGCTTGGCGGCCTCAGCGAGCAGTTGAACTGCAGCCGGGGCAACGTGACGGGGATTGTGGATCGGCTTGAGCGTGATGAGTGGCTGAAGCGGGAACGCAGCAGAGAGGACCGGCGGGTGATCAGCGTCAGGCTTACGGACAAGGGGCACCGGGTCTGGGAGATTCAGAAGGATCTCGCCCGGGAGCTGGCGGCCGTGTCGGAGCTGTGGGATGGGCAACAGCGAGAGTCGCTGAGCAAACTGCTGCTGCGGATGTATAAGGATTTGAAGGACTGATCGCTACCCAGGCGTTCCCCACATGAGGAACGCCTGGTGTTTTGTCTGGGATGCCCCTGCCGCGCCTTGTTTTGCCTGAAGGAGCCCGCCCCCCTTCGTCGAAACCAAAGGGTACGCGGTGAGATACAAGACTATAGCAAGGGGCGGCACTTCACATACATGACGACCGCACAAAGCCTGACACGTAAGAAACGGATGGACTTGCCGGCGGCACTGCTAACCGGGGCAACCACGGTCCTGCGCCCGATCGCGGCCGAGGACCTGCCGGTCCTGCAACGCTGGGATGACGACCCGGAGATCAGCGCACTGATGGGCCAGAAGTACCTCGAGGTCAACATCCGTGACTGGTTTCATTCCCTCCCGACCGACCGAACCTGCCGGGCCTGGGCGATCACAAACCAGGGCGGCCGGCTGATCGGCGAACTGGAGCTGGCGCAGCTGAACTGGCGAAATGGTACCGTCGAGCTGCGCATCTGCATTGGGGAGAAGGACTGCTGGAACCACGGGTATGGTACAGACGCAGTGCGCATCGCCGTACGTCTGGCTTTTGAAGGCCTCGGCCTCAGGGCCGTGTACTTGCGGGTCTTTGTGGCCAACCGGCGGGCCATTCATGTATACCGGCGCATCGGGTTCCGGGCGGAGGCGATGCTCCAGCCCAGCAGGCGGCGCAACGATCCGTCGCCTGTGCTGCTGATGAACCTCACCCAGGAGCGGTGGCATCGCCTACAGGCCCAGAGTGCCAGCTGAGGTGAGCGGGCGCCCCTCAAGGTTGACAACCACCGGAAAAGCGCATATGATGGTCGCATATCCTGACATCAGTCCAACAGCGTTGACGCGGAGGAGTAGCTCTTTTAAACGCCCACAGCGAGGGAACCCCACCGGGTGTAAGGGTTCCCGGGCAGGCCAGAGCGAAAGTCGCCGCCGTAGCTGCTCTCCTGAACGGCCTTTCCGGGTCCTAGGGAGCGCCGGGTGCCGCCCGTTACAGCGCACGAGAGTCCCAACTGGCAGACCGCAGCAAGGCTGCAGGCAGTTGGGGAAGTAAGGTGGTACCGCGAGCCCCGGCTCGTCCTTATAGGACGCGCCGGGGTTTTTCATTTTGAGGAGGTTTCACACCATGTCGGAAGAGCAGCAGGCCGCCACGACCGAATT
>JAQBPS010000185.1 GCA_028287415.1 Bacillota bacterium
TCTTCGCCATGTAAGCGACCTGCTTCCACGATTGAGGCGAAGCTTCGAGCGTGGGGAGCCGAAGGAAAAGCCGTACCATTTCCGTCAAGTGGTTGCTCCCTCAACTCGGAAATGGTAGGGGTTTGACGAGGCGAACGGAGTAGGTCGCCGCCTAAACTATTTATCGAGAAAACCACCGCCACAAGCGGTGGTTTTCTTCGCGTCAGAGGACAAGGAGGCATGTACCGCGTGACGGACCCATAGCTATAAGGCACGGCCCTACTGGGCGTCTAGATTGTGCACGGAGGTGCTCCATGCGCGCCAAGTTGTCTGCCATGGTTTGGGCCGCAGCGATCGTGTTGGCTACCATTTCCCTGGTCCTCTACCCCGCAGCGGCATTGGCGGCAGCCAAAGATGGGCTCACCCTCTTCATGACCATCGTTTTTCCCTCGCTGCTGCCCTTCTTCATTCTCTCCGAGATCATGCTGGGACTTGGGGTTGTCCACTTCATTGGCGTTCTCTTTGAGCCGCTCATGCGTCCCGTGTTCAATGTGCCTGGCGAGGGGGCGTTCGTGCTCAGCATGGGCCTGGCGGCTGGCTACCCCATGGATGCCGTCATCACCGGCCGTTTCCGCAGGCAGGGCTTGTGCAGCCGTGTGGAGAGCGAGCGCATGCTGGCGTTCTCCAACACTGCAGACCCGCTGTTCATCTTCGGAGCGGTGGCGGTCGGCATGTTCGGCATGCCGATGCTCGGCCGCACCATGGCACTGGCCCATTACCTCAGTGCCATGCTCGTCGGCATCGCCTTTCGCTTCTACGGCGCCGGCGAGCGGAGCTCGGTGGTCGACCGGCCCAGGTCCGGGAACATCCTCGGCCGTGCCGTTGACGCCCTCATCAAGGCGCGGGAAGAGGATGGCCGTCCGTTCGGCCAACTGATGGGTGATGCCGTCAACGACTCGATCAAGACGCTGTGGATGATCTGCGGCTTTATCATGCTGTTCTCCACACTCGTCAAGATCGTCGATGTTGTCGGCCTGTATCCGATCATGGCCACGCCGTTCGAATGGCTGTTCCGCCTCGTTCACATCGATCTGTCCCTGGTCAAAGCGGCGGTGACCGGGCTGTTCGAAATCGACTTGGGCGCCGGGGCGGTAGTAAAGGCCGCCGCTCCACTTCCACAGCTCGTGGCGATGGCCGGCGCAATCATCGCATGGAGCGGCCTCTCGGTCCATGGCCAGGTGGCCAGCGTCCTGACCGGCACCGACATCCGCATGCGCCCATACATGATCGCCCGCCTGCTCCACGCGATACTCGCCTACGTGCTAACGATTGCGCTGATGAACATGGCCAACCCCGCTCTGCTTGAGTTCACCCGGATTATCCCCGTGATTGGCGGCCTGCCACTGGGCTTCGTCCAGCCAGGTTTCTGGGCGATGCTGATGCGAGGGGTAACATGGGCCCTGGGTGTTCCCATCGGCCTGTCGGTCCTCGGCGGAGCCGCCGCAGCAGTCACGGGCGGTTTGCGGTGGGCCGGGTTTCACCACACACGATAGTGTCCACACCGGCAGCAGAGGGAACATAATTCCCTCTGTTTTTTCTTGCACCCCTTGCCGTGCCATTAATGGTCTGGTATGGTGTAATTTAGATTACGCTGTAATCGAGGTGGCGTGAGGCGCATGGATTCACAGCAAAACCGCAACACCGTAATTTCGGTTCGCGTTGACGGCCTTTCCCTCCAGGCCATTGACTTGCTGGTACGGTCCGGGCTCGTACAGAGCCGTTCGGAGGCCGTGGCACAGTTCGTCTCGCTCGGCATTCACTCCGCCGGTGAGTTGCTGGAGAAGGCGAACCAGTTGGCTGAAAACGTTCAGCGAGTGCGAGGGGAATTAATGTCCGCCGTCAAGGCGCGGGAAGCCGCGAAGGCCGACGCGCTCCTCGATCGGGACCCGACGTGAGTCGCGTTGCAGGCGTATTCCCGATCACCTGTTTTACGACATAACAGCGGCAGGGAGTTGGCAACGCAGACTTCGGCTGAATTGCGGAAGTTTTATTCCGAGACTTGTAGCGTGACATAATGGTTACTATAATGTCAAGCAGCTTCTTCGCAGCAGTGAACATCCTCCTGCAACTTGAAAGGGGACACTACAGTTGAGTGAACTGATTGTCGAGGCTTTGATTGAAATTCCGGCGGGTAGCCAAAACAAATACGAGTTCGACAAGGAAAAGGGCGTCCTGCGCCTTGACCGTGTGTTGTTCTCCCCCGTGCATTACCCGACCGATTACGGATACGTCGCCGAGACGCTGGAGGAGGATGGCGACCCGATCGACGTTCTGGTCATGGTCACCAACCCCACCGTCCCGGGCTGCCTCATCGACTGCCGGGTTGTGGGCGTCCTCGCCATGGCGGATGACAAGGGCGTGGACAACAAGCTGCTCGGCGTGCCGATCAAGGATCCCCGCTTCAACCAGGTGCAGGACCTGGCCGACGTTCCGCCGCACGTCCTGCGGGAGATCGAGCACTTCTTCAAGACCTACAAGGACCTCGAGGGCAAGACCACCGAGATCCAGGGCTGGAAGGACGCCGAGGAGGCCGGGCGGATCCTGGAGCGTGCGCGGGCTGCGTATCAGCCTGCCACTCGCTAGTATGCGAAACCCCCGGATATCGAACCCCTGGATCGCCGCGTTGATCGCGTGGGCCCTCACCACGGGCCTGGTCTGCGGGGGGTTCATCATCTGGGAGTACAGCCAGCATGAACCAATCCGGTGGGATTTGATCGGCCAGGTGGCCCTCCTGGCTGCTGCAATCGCACTGTTTCGAGCCTGGCGGGACCGTGGGCCCAAGGCATGACGGAGACAGGGGCCTGCCTGCCGAGCCGGCAAGCAGGTCCATTGCTTGTGCTCTCCTACATACTGGCACTGCCCGGCGTTCATGACATATCCCTGTCGTGTGCAACCTAGTTGTCACGAACGATGTGCTGAACTTGCCTGACAGCAGGCGGGTGTGGTAGGGTTAGAACTTGAAGACAGACCCTTTCTGCCACAAGGTGGTAACAAAGTGAAAGAACGCATAGCGGAGTTCATCCGTGAGAAGGCATATAAGCCCCTGACGTTTGTCGAACTGGCAGCGGCCATGGGCGTGTCGGAGAAGCAGTTTCCGCAGTTGCAGAAGACCCTTGAACAGATGGAAGCGGCGGGGGAGGTTTTACGGACTCGTATGGAACGCTATGGAGCTCCCGAGCGGATGAACCTGGCGGTCGGGCGGCTGCAGGGGCACCCCAAGGGCTTTGGCTTCCTGGTGCCCGACGAACCCGCCGCAGAAGACATCTTCATTGGGCGTGAGTCCCTGAATGGGGCGTGGCACGGCGACCGCATCATGGCCCGTTTGAGCGCGCCTACCCGGGCCGGGGGACGCGCCGAGGGCGAGGTCATCCGGATTCTTCAGCGAGGCAACCAGCGGGTGGTCGGCACATTTGAAGCCGCGAAGAACGCAGGCTATGTGACGCCCGATGATCGCCGCCTGCCGGATGACATCTTCATCGCCAAGGGGGCGACCAACGGCGCCAAGAGCGGCGAGAAGGTCGTCGTCCAGATCATCACCTGGCCGGAAGCCCGTCGCAATGCCGAGGGCAAGATCGTGGAACGCATTGGCATGAAGGGCGAGGTGGGCGTTGACATTGTCAGCGTCATCCGCAAGTTCGGCCTGCCCGAGGCCTTCCCGCCCAAGGTGCTCCAGGAGGCAGAGGCGGTCGCCGATACGGTCGACGAGTCGGTCATCGAGCAGGAGGGGCGCCGGGACCTGCGGGACTGGACGATCGTCACGATCGACGGCGAGGATGCCAAGGACCTGGACGACGCTGTCAACATCGAGCGGATCGGCGAGAACCTGTGGCGGCTCGGCGTGCACATCGCCGACGTCTCGTACTATGTCCGGGAGGGCTCTGCCCTCGACCGGGAGGCGTACCGGCGGGCGACGTCCGTCTACCTGGCGGACCGGGTGGTCCCCATGCTTCCGCCCACGCTGTCCAACGGCATCTGCAGCCTGAATCCGCAGGTCAACCGCCTCACCATGTCCTGCGTGATGGAGATCGATGGCGACGGCAAGGTGTTGCGCTATGAGATTTTCCCGTCCGTCATCAAAACGGCAGCGCGGATGACATACACCAAGGTGAACGAGATCCTGGGCG
Source organism: Bacillota bacterium (assembly GCA_028287415.1). Classification (GTDB taxonomy): domain Bacteria; phylum Bacillota; class Sulfobacillia; order Symbiobacteriales; family Symbiobacteriaceae; genus RYN-353. The sequence goes on from JAQBPS010000185.1 coordinate 4,164, forward strand.
GGGACAGCGAAGCCATTCAGGAGTACCAGCCCCTGGTCCCCATGTTCCGGGAGATGCTCTCGCTCATGGAGGTTCTGCGGACGAAGCGTGCCCGCAGGGGAGCGCTCGACTTCGACCTGCCCGAGGCGAAGGTGGAGCTGAACGAGGAAGGCTGGCCCGTGGAGATTCATCGGGTCGACCGTGGCGTTGCCGAGCGGTTGATCGAGGAGTTCATGCTGGCGGCCAATGAGACGGTCGCAGAGCACTGTGCCCGTCTGGAGATCCCCTTCATGTACCGGATCCATGGCGAGCCCGCCCCTGATCGGCTCGGTGGCCTGCGGGACTTCCTGGCGCTCTTCGGGTACCCCTTGCGGCTGCCCACTGAGGGCAAGGTCAGCGCCAAGCTGCTCCAGCAGATCACGGATTGGGCACGGGGGCGCCCTGAGGAGAACCTGATCAGCTCGGTGCTGCTCCGGACCATGCGCCAGGCGGTTTACAGTGAGGAGAACCTCGGTCACTTCGGCCTGGCAGCGGACTACTACTGCCACTTCACCTCACCAATTCGCCGATACCCGGATCTGGTGGTCCATCGGATCCTGCGGGCATTGTTGCAGGGGGGCATCAACCCCCGTCAGCGGCATAAATGGGAGCAGTGGCTCCCGGAGGCCGCACGGCAGTCGTCTGACCAGGAGCGGGTGGCCATGGAGGCGGAGCGGGAGACGACCGACCTGAAGAAGGCCGAGTTCATGTCGGACAAGGTCGGCGAAACGTTCGAAGCCATCATTTCGGGCGTGGGTCAGTTCGGCTTCTTCGTGCAGCTGCCCAACACCGTGGAGGGGCTGGTGCATGTTTCCAACCTGCACGACGACTACTATTCCTTCCACGAGAAGTTCTACGCGCTGATCGGTGAGCGGACGCGGCGCCGCTTCCGGCTGGGTGATTCCGTCGTGGTCCGCCTGACCCGTGTGGACGTCGACAACCGGCAGCTCGACTTTGTCGTGCAGCTGGACGAGACCCCGGGTGCGACGGTTGTGGCGGTTCCCACGGAAACGCGCAGTCGGGCCGCGAAAAAGCGAGTGCTCGCCGGTCCTCCGGCGGAGGAGATCGGGGCCCCGATGCCCGCCGGTGAGAAGACCGGGCGCAATCGGAAGCGCCGCGGGAACAAAGCCCGCCGCGGCCAGTCGGATGCTGTCCAGCCTGAGTCCGTTCAAGCTGAGTCCACCCAACCTGAGACTATTGATTCAGATACGGTTCCGCCTGTGAGGGAGGCAATGCGCCCCGTGGATATGAAACCTATGATTGAGGCCGGCCCTGTTAGGGATGCGAGGCCGCCCAGGGAGCCGAGAGCCCAGCAGGATGCGAGGCCGCCCAGGGAGCCGGTGGCCCAGCAGGATGCGAGGCCGGCGAGGGCGCCTCAGCTCAGCGGGGAGCTCAAGCCCCGCCAGGAGGCGACACCCCTCCAGGAGCCCACGCCACGACAGGAGGCCATGCCCCGACAGGAGGCCATGCCCCGGCAGGAGGCAGCGCCCCGCCAGGAGCCCAGGCCCCGCCAGGAGGCGAGACCCGCCCGTGAACCCAGAGTGCACCGGGAGGCGAAGCCCGCCACCGCGGCTCAGCCCCTGGCAGCGATTGCGCCCAGGGAAGCCACGCAGCCGGCCAAGCCGGTCCTCGGCCCCGTCCGTGCGGAGCGTCAAACTCGCCCTGCTACGGGCCGCAATGGCAAGCTCGACATGTGGGGCGTGCCCGTGCCTGAGGGCCGCATCTCCCGGCCCCGGATGGACGATGACCCGGGTGTGATCAACCCGTTTTCGATCAACCCGCCGCCGGCCAGAGGTGATCGGGGCGGCCGCAAAGCCTTCGCCGAGGCGCCCTTTGCGCCAGCGCCCGCCACGGCTGACGAAGCAGCCGGACTGCCGGGCGTGGCCGACGGCGGCGGCACAACCGGGGGTCGTGGTCGGCGTCCGAGCCGGCGCGGCAGGCCCCGCAGCCGGACCCCGCAGCCTCAGCCTCAGCCCCAGAACTAAGCAGATGCCCCCGTGACGGCCATGGCCAGCACGGGGGCTGCCCGCGGTCACCCGATTCTTTCCTGTGGCCACGTGCTTGACATTTTCACGTATAAGGCCCACAATGAGAAATCCGGGCGAGGTGAAATGCAGTGGCGCAGAATGCCGCAAAGGCGCAGAGTGACATCAAGAACATCGCCGAAAATCGTAAAGCCCGCCATGATTACTTTGTGGAGGAGACCTACGAGGCCGGAATCGCCCTGCAGGGAACCGAAGTAAAGTCGCTCCGGGCAGGCCGAGTCAATCTTCGCGACGGCTACGCACACATTGTAAACGGTGAGGTCTTCCTTGAGAATGTGCACATCAGCCCGTATGAGCAGGCGAGCCGGTTCAACCATGAACCACTGCGCAAGCGCAAGCTGCTGATGCACAAAGGTGAGATTCTCCGCCTGTTTAGCGAGGTGCGGGAGAAGGGTTACACGCTGGTGCCGCTGCGCCTGTACTTCAAGCAGGGCCGGGCCAAGGTGGAACTCGGGCTCGCAAAGGGCAAGAAGTCCTACGACAAGCGGGACGACATTGCAACCCGCGACGTGCAGCGCGAAATTGCGCGGGCCATGCGGGGCAAAAACCGCAACGATCTGGACTAAGCCGTTTTCCTTCAGGTAACCGCCGGCACCACCGGCCTTACCATATAACACGGGGGCGAATCAGGTTCGACGGGGGAAGCAGCGTTCAGGATAGCGAGCCGAGGTGCGGTTGCCTCGAAAAACTGGCCGCAAGGCATTAACTGCCAACAACGATTCTCTTCTCGCTGCTGCGTAAGCAGTAGCCTGCGGCCGATCGGCCGCAGTACGCTCCTCCGGAGGGTAGGCACCGCGCACCGGGGTTGTAGCGTCATTTAGCGGGCTGTTCCGCCCGGGGCTGTCTCGGACCCGGGCGGCGAGGAACTTTTCGGGGCTGGTGGGGAACACAGCCCGCTATCAGGCGGTGTTTCCTGCGACAATCAAACTGGTGGCTACGCTCGTAGAAGTCCTGTCTGGTGCTCCTTCGGACGCGGGAGGCAGAGCCCGCCGCCTCCACCAACGGAAAAAGCCCCGTCGCCAAGCGTTGGCCACGGGGCTTTTTCGCGCGCCGGGCAGGAGAGCGTGGTTACATAACCGAAAAAGATATTTCGTAAACCGTATAGGCTTACATAGCTGATGTTCATGTGCGAGCGCGAACTCGGGCGGGGAGGATTCGGTCTGCGATGGGTGCGACGAATCATGTACGAATCGGTAAGGCCGTGGCCCTCGCATGCTTTTTGCTGATCCTCTCGCTCTTCTCGGTGATACAGGCCCGCGCCGCCCCTGCAGTGAACGTGACTGTGGAAGGCCAACCGCTCGTCATGCCGGTCCCGCCCGTCATCGTCCAGGACCGCACGCTGATAGGTGTGCGGTCGGTGGGCGAGGCGGTGGGGGGCACGGTGACATGGAACCAGGAGCGCCGCCAGGCCACGGTCACCCGCGGCTCCGACTCGGTGGTGCTGACCATCGGCAAGCGGGAAGCCATGGTGAATGGGCGCAGTACGCTCATGGAGGTCCCTGCTCAGCTGGTCCAGGAGCGGACTATGGTGCCCCTTCGCTTCATCGCTGAAGCACTCGGCTGTACCGTGGCGTGGGACCAGGCCACCCGGACTGTCAACATTCTGCGCAAACCGGTCGCCATCACGGGGTTCAGCTATGCCCACGGTGTGGACAAGACCACAGTTGAGCTCAGGCTCTCGGATCAGCCGTTGTCCGTACAGCCCGAGGCGACCGGCAGTCGGGTTGCCCTGAATCTCTACCCGGCATCCATTGCGGTGAGTGAGGCCAACAAGCTGATCAATGACTCTCTGATGAAGGGCGTTCGGTTAGTGGCCAACGGGCGGACGGTCCGGCTGGAGGCAGACCTCCAGCAACCCACGGGTTACCGCTACTCGCTGTCTACCGATGGCACCCGGCTGCTTCTCGAATTTGACCACACCGTCACCGGTGTGCAGCTCTCCCAGGATGGCAGAATCCCGCAGGTGGCGATCGCCGCCACGGGCGCCCTGAAGTACGAGGCGTTCCAGCTGCAAGACCCACCACGGCTGGTGGTGGACCTGCCGGCGGCGGCCCTCGCTCCCGGCTTGCCGGCCGTCAAGGAGCTGAATCACCCGTATGTGCGCCGGGTCCGCATTGCCCCGCGGCAACAGGGGGGCATCAGAGTAGTCTTCGATACAGCGACGGCGCTCCCGTTCGATGTCGTGGCTGATGCAGACGGCCTCAGGTTACGGTTTGTCCCCCGCATTCAGGCGGTCAGCACCGAAAAACTGCAGGGCCGCACCCGGCTCACCTTCGCCGGCAATCTGCCCATGGACGCAACGGTGACTGTGGCAGCCGGTAACAAGCTCCTGATCCAGGTGCCCCAGGGCCGGTCTGATCTGAAGGCGAAGACCGTGAAGGTGGCTGACGGCACGGTCAACACCATCAGCCTGGCCCCGGGCAGTGCGCCTAATAGCACCCTGATCACGGTCGATCTGCCGTATTACCTGGCACACACCGTGGTATCGAAAAATGGTGATCCCAATCTGATCGTTGATCTGGTCACGTCGCCCGTGTATGGCAAGCGGATCTGGATTGACGCCGGCCACGGCAAGATCCCCGGTGGCGCCGACGACCCCGGCTCGATTGGCCGCACCTACGGCACGCTGGAGAAGGTAATCAACCTCCAGGTCGCCCTACAGCTTCAGCAACAGCTGCAAGCGGCCGGCGCCACGGTGTTTATGACCCGCACCGGCGATGAGGGTATCGATTTCCGAGCCCGTCCTGCCGCCGTCAATAACACCAAACCACCCATCGACCTGTTCATCTCCATTCACCACAACGCATCCACTGCGACGAGCGCCCGCGGTATCGAAACCTATTACTGGACCACCAACGCGAAAAGCCGGGTGTTGGCCGAGCGCATCCAGCCGGCCGTGGTGGCGGCTTTGGGTTTCCCTGACCGCAAGGTGCGCACGGACAGTTTCTATGTCATCAAGGAGACCAGGGCCCCATCTGTGCTGGTCGAGCTCGGTTATCTGTCGAACGCTGACGAAGAGCGGGCGATTGCCGAGCCCGGCGCTG
>JAQBPS010000192.1 GCA_028287415.1 Bacillota bacterium
TGCTCCCAGATCTTCTCGGGCGTGTGGATCAGCACCGGCGTGAGCAGGACGCCCAGCAAGCGCAGAGTTTCAGCGAGGTTGTACAGCACATTGGCCAGTTGGTCGGCCTTCGCCGGATCCTTGGCCAGCGCCCAGGGCGCCTGCTCATCGATATACTTGTTCGCCCGGCCCACGAGCTGCCACAGAGCCAGGACCGCAGTACTGATCTCCAGCTTGTCGAACGCTGCCTCGTACTCCGGGAGCACTTCAGCGGCGAGCGTCGCCAGGATCTGATCGTCCTGGGCGGTCACCGGTGCGGGAATGGTCCCGCCGGCGAACTTATTGATCATCTGTGTGGTACGGGAAAGCAAGTTTCCCAAGTCATTCGCCAGGTCGACGTTCGTGCGGAGAACGAACGCGTCCTCGGTATAGGTGCCGTCTGCCCCAAAGGGCACTTCACGCAGCAGGTAATACCGGACAGCGTCCAGGCCGTACTTCTCGATCAGGGTGAAGGGATCCACGACATTGCCCTTGGATTTGCTCATTTTCTCGCTGCCTGCACCGAACAGCAGCCAGCCGTGACCGAAGACCCGCTCCGGGAGCGGTTCGCCCAGCGCCATCAGAATGCACGGCCAGATGATCGTGTGGAAGCGGACAATCTCCTTGCCCACGAGGTGCACATTGGCTGGCCAGAATTTCTGGTACAGTTGATCGTTCTCTGTGCCCCAGCCAAGCGCAGTGATGTAGTTGGAGAGCGCATCGAGCCATACGTAGATCACCTGGCTCTCATCCACCGGCACCGGGATGCCCCACTTGACGGTCGCCCGGGAGACGCACAGATCCTCCAGGCCCTGCTTGATGAAGGAGATCATCTCATTCTTGCGCGAGGCGGGCTGGATGAAGTCGGTCGCCTCGATGTGCGCGAGCAGGCGATCAGCATACTTGGACAGCCGGAAGAAGTAGCTTTCTTCCTTCATCAGTTCCACCGGGCGCCCGCAGTCAGGGCAGAGGTTGCCGTCCTTCAGCTTGCCCTCCAGCCAGAAAGTCTCGCACGGCGTGCAGTACCAACCCTCATAGGACGACTTGTAAATGTCGCCCTGCTCGTAAAGCCGGGTAAAAATCTGCTGCACAGCCTTCTCATGGCGGGGCTCTGTCGTCCGGATGAAATCATCATAGGAGATGTGCAGCGCCTGCCACAGCTCCTTGACCCAGTCCACGATCTCGTCGACAAACTGCTGCGGCGTCTTGCCTACCGCAGCCGCGGCCCGCTCAATCTTCTGGCCGTGCTCGTCCGTGCCCGTGAGGAACCAGGTCTCGTCACCCCTGCGGCGATGGTAGCGCGCCAGCGCATCGGCAGCCACGGTCGTGTAGGAGTGACCGATATGGAGCTTGTCGCTGGGGTAATAAATCGGCGTGGTAATGTAGAACTTCGACACAGTTCATCCTCCTTGCAAATGGCTCAGGCTGCGGCGGGCCCACGGGCCGACTGCTCTGCGGGCCCCTCCCTCCGGCAAAATAAAAACACCTCGCCCCTGCAAAGGGACGAGGTGTTGTCCTCGTGGTACCACCCTGGTTTGCGCCCCTCTTGCGAGGCGCGCCTTGGCAGGTACGGGCTGAACGCCAATACCCCGGCCCGGTAACGGGGGCCTGCCGTCATGGCCTACGCAGTTCATAAGAACCTTCGACCAGCTGCTCAGGAGGCATGTTCCGACCATCTTGTCCACCGCCGGTTTGCACCTGACCCGGCTCTCTGCAGGTGGCCTCAGGCCATACTCATCTCCATCATCGCCTGTAATGCCCCTAGTATATGCGACGGCGAAAACGCCTGTCAAGTCTGGCACGCCACCTTCATGAGGCTGGATACTGGTGGCGCACGCTATGCACCCGACCTCAGACGGTACTGGGCCATGCCGAGAAAGGTCTCCTTTTCCAGGTGTCCGGCCTCGACCAGGCCGTCGAGTCGCGAGCGTAGCGCATCGACCGTATACGAGTGTCCCTGCTTGGCCAGGTCTCGGGTCAGATCGATCAGCTGAGCATCGTTGAAGACCCCGTACTTGGCCAGAACGGGCCCTACCGTGGTCAGGAAGCCGTCGGACTGTACCTGCACCTGCTCCCCCAATTCGTCGAAGGGGTTCTCCGTGTTTGGGCTGCAGGTCTTGGCCATGCGGATGCGCACCGGCACGGTTCGCCCGAAGATCGCGCTTGAGATAAAGGTGTCGCCTGACCGCAGGAACGGCAGGCGGCGGGCCTCCTCGTGCGTCAGGTCGGTCTCCTCCTTGATGGTGGCGATATCCGAGGCGCGGACCGTCCGGAAGACGCACTTCGTGTTCAGCTGAGCGGTCACCGTCTCATCCAGCAGGGTCGGCCGCTGCGTGGCCAGGATCAGGAAGACCCCGTACTTGCGGCCCTCCTGGGCAATCTCCTTGATGATCGATTTGGCCGGCGCCTCGAAACCCTTGGGTGCAAAGTTGTGCGCCTCATCCGTCACAAGCACAAAGGGCGGGAAATAGACGCCTGGCTCGCGCCGGAACTGGGCGTCCTTATAATCCCGGCGCTGCCGGTATAGCGTACCGGTCACGTAGGAGGCGAAGACGTTCAACATCCAGATGGGTCCCTGCACCACTGTCAGCTGGCCTGCCCGCAGCGCTGCCTCGATGGGCTTGATGTCATTGGTGAAGAGCCCCGCCCGAAATAGCCGGTTGAGGCGCCACTGAATGCCCTTGACGCTCGACAGCGGAATGCCACGAGCCTCGCCCGAAGCGCCCCCCTTGCCCTCTCCTCCCTCAAGGGCGGTCACCAGGTCATCGATTCGGCCGGAGAATGTCGTATGGGTGTCGTGGTTCTTATGGAGCGCCTCGACGGCGCTTGTCATCCCTTCAGAAAGTCCGCTGGCGGCATTGAGCAGAGCGAGCAGGTCCCGCGTGTTCAGATCCTTGAAGTTGACGCCCACATCCTGGCCCACCTGGAACGCCTTGAAGCGCTCCTCGAACTTGAGATCCCGGTAGCCGGGCGGACTGTTGGCCGGTGTATCCGTGAACGTGAGCTCGTAGTGAGGATCAAACACCAGCGTCGGGATCCGCAGCTTCATCAGCTCTTCGAGGAATACCCGCAGACCGAAAGACTTGCCTGATCCGGAACCGCCAAAGATGCCGATGTGTGGGTACTGCTGCATTGCACGGGGATCAAAGATGAACGGCACCCCGTCCTGATCCCGCACCTGTCCGTCCACGAGCAGCCGTGCCCGGCCCTGAAGGGTAGCCGGCATGCCCGCCGCAAGGTTGTCCGTCGCCTGGATGACGCCGAGCACCAGGCTCTGATCGGGCTGCCCCTTGACCAGGAAGGAGCTCACCTCTTCAAACAGCGGCTCCCGCACGTCGGTGCCGGGCCGGACCGGCACCTGAATGCGCTCCAACAGCCGGACCTTTGCGACGTGAACATCATGCTGGGCGATGTCGTAGTCAAGGGAATCCTTCAGCGCCTTGAAGACCTCGGGTCCAACGATCCCCTTCTCCAGGTTGAAGTCGAGAAAGCGGTTAAAGGATTGCGTCTCTACGACCTCGCCCTTGGGGAAATCCAAGGCCGGGTCGTTGATAATCAGGTATTCATTCATCCGGAACGGGCGCGCCTGATCAATCACGATAACTTCCTGCTCGTTCGTCAGACCGACAACCTGCATGCCTGCTGCCTCCCTTTAGAAGAATCGCGCGTCGCGTTTGGAGGCAAAGACCCGGCGCACCTGTGGATCAAGCAACTGCACGTAGGCCTCCAGTTCCGCATGCGTCAGGCGAACCTCCCGGTCCACCAGATCCAGCCAGATCGGAATGCCCCGACCGTCGGCAGGAGAGATCGTGAACAGGTAGTCCGCCAGCCAACTGACCCCTGCAGCCGCTTGCTCCTCCAACAGGTCAAGCCCCACCACGCCGGGCTCCCGCGACGACTGCATGAACCAGGTCCGGATCCGGGTAGCCGTGTCTGCGTCCTGCCCTTGTCGAGCGGTGCCTTTGGCGGGGCGAGCCACCTCGAGCACCTCGCCGTAATCAAGCACACGCCACAGCAAGTCCCGGTCATAGCGGTTGCGCCATCCCGACGGGAGTGCATCGCCCATGACGCTTGCGATCACTTTCGATTCGATATTCTCGATGCAGCCAGCTAACAAAATATTCTCCTGTATAACTTTTTCCCTTAAAATTGAGAAGGATTCCTTGGTACGCATGTCGAATCTTACCAGCGGACCATCCATTAGGATTACTGCCGGCCGGTACGCATCGATGGCCGCAAGCGCGGCCTGTACCTCCAGGTTGGCCAGCTTCCGCTGCCGCACCTCATTGTCGTTGCGGAGGGCGATCTCGGCTTCCGCCTCATCTTCAGGCGGCAGCGGGCAGTGAATATCTTTGAGGCTAATGCCTTCTCCCCGGGACGGCTTCGCCAAAGCCCGCAGGAAGTCGACGTAGTACGGAAAGTGGCTACCAAAAGAATTGATCGTGCCGTCGACACCGACGAGCAGTCGGTCCTCAAAGCGCCCCGCAAGTGCCTCCCCGTTCAGTCGGTTGAGCGGGCGGAGCTCACCAATCTGCCTGAGGGTCTCTCGTCTTTGCGTACGGTCGCCCAGACGCTCATCTGACAGTTCGCCGCTCAGCCGGCCATTTAGCCGCTGGAGCTGCATCACCCATTCATCAGCCATCGGATATGTGACCCACCTTTGGTTGGAATGCCCAAATTGGCTCTTGACTCGGGACCATTATCCAGTTATGGTTATCTCAGGGGAAAAACATAGATGAACTATGTGACCCCCAAAAAGTCACGAAGATAATGATAGGTCTCAGTATTGACTATTTCTGGCATAAATGTTATCATGAACCTGGCACACAGCTTGACTATATCAGATAAAGGAGGGACACGAGCGCTATGATGAAGTCTACGGGTATCGTCCGTAAGGTCGACGAACTGGGCCGGGTAGTTATCCCGATCGAGCTGCGCCGCACCCTGAGCATCGAAGAGAAGGACTCCCTCGAGATTTACGTTGACGGTGACAAGATCATCCTGCGTAAGTACGAGCCCGCGTGCGTTTTCTGCGGTAATGCGGCGAATGTCGAGAACTTCAAGGGCAAGAACGTTTGCCAGTCCTGCCTCGCCTCTATGGCTGGTCGGGCTTCCCAGGCCGGTTAAACCATCTCACTAAACCGCATAACAGCCGAGCACTCCTGTATTGTCGGGAGTGCTTTCTTTTTTGCAGGCGGCCGCAAAACTACCTGCTCGGGTTGCCCTGTTCCTTGAAACGATTACTGCTCCTTCAAATCGAGAAGTGCCTGGTAGACATCCCGTCTGGATAGCCCGAACCGCACAGCCACCTCTTTCATGGCCGCCTTCCGATCCAGCCCGGTCTCCTCCAGGCTTGCCACAGCGGCCGCCAGGGACTCCGGGGTCGCCGCCGCCTCAGCGGGCTCCGGGAGGGGCGCCGCACCGTCAACCACCAGCACAAACTCGCCCCGGGGCGCATGCGTCTCAAAGTGGGCGATCAGTTCTGACGGCGTCCCGCGCACAACCTCCTCGTAGAGCTTGGTCAACTCCCGCGCCGCCGCCATCGGCCGTTCCCCAAGCGCCGCCTGTAGGTCCCCCAGCGTCTCCAGCAATCGGTGCGGCGCCTCATAGATGATCCATGTTCGTGGCTCAGCTTTCAGGCGTTCCAGCGCGGCGCGCCGCTCTTTCTTCCTGGGGGGCAGGAACCCCTCAAAGACGAAGCGGACCGTGCTCAAGCCGGAGACGACAAGACCTGTGGTGAAGGCCGTGGGTCCGGGAATGGGCACCACGTTTACCCCAGATGCGATCGCCAGCCGCACGAGATCCTCACCGGGATCGGAAATGGCCGGCATTCCTGCATCCGTCACCAGGGCGATATCTTCTCCGGCCTGCATGCGCTCAATCAACACTGGTCCGGCAGTCCGCTGGTTGTGCTCATGATAGCTCACCAGCGGGGTATGAATGTCAAAGTGGCTGAGCAGCTTACGGCTCTGGCGGGTGTCCTCGGCGGCGATCACCGACGCCTCCCGCAGTATGCGGAGCGCCCGCTGTGTGATGTCTTCCAGGTTTCCGATCGGTGTACCGACGATGTACAACGTACCCATGGTGCCTCCTCCAATCCCCACGAAACGGAAAACGCCCCGGATGCGAGATGACGCGCAGGCCATGGCGGCCCGGCTCATCCTGTCGCTCTCCGGGGCGCGATCTCCTCAGGAGTTGCCTCCGTTACTCTTGCGAATTCGGGCCTCCGGGGGGCTTCTCGTCGCCCTGCGGGGGCCGCTCGCCACCCCGACGCCGGCGGTTGCGGGAGCGTGTCTGCTCCTTGCCGCCCTCCTGGCGCTCGTCAGCCCCGACGATGGGCAGCGGACGTGGGCCTTGAGCCTGTGGGGACGGCGTCTGGTGCACGGGCGTTCCGGTGCGCTGCTGGGGTGGCTGTCCGGGCTGCCCTACCTGCTGCTGTGGGCGGAAGGGCTGCGGCCGGCCCTGCTGGTCACGCTCGGCACCACCTTCAGGCCTTGGCTGGACCTGCTGCGGCCGGGACTGACGACGCTCCGGCCCCTGCTGGAATTGCCGTTCGCCCTGTGGCCTGGGCTCGCCCTCCCGTCGCGGCTGGCCTTGAGCTCGTGATGGCTGCCCTTGTGGCCGTGCCCCACCTTGCTGCCTCGGTGGCTGGCGGTCGGTGCGCTCGGGCGCCCGCTCTGCACGTGCCAGCGGCTTTTCCATGAGGCCCGCAGCTTTGGCGATGCGTGCGCTGACACCACTGGCGTGCGGGCTGCGAATACCGATCGCCGGCACAAGCCTGTCCTCCAGCTCCTCAAGGTCGGCTCCCGCCTCCACCAGTGCGGGCGGCACATAACCCGGCGCCAGGGTCGGGTCCTTTTTGGCCGCCTCGTATGTCTCCTGCTCGTACCGCAGGCAGCACATCAGCCGGCCGCAGAGACCAGAAATTTTGGAGGGGTTCAGCGATAAGTTCTGATCCTTCGCCATGCGGATCGAGACCGGCGCAAAGTCACCCAGGAAACTTGTGCAGCACAGAATCCGGCCACAAGGGCCAATGCCGCCCAGCAGTTTCGCTTCATCCCTGACGCCGATCTGGCGCATCTCAATCCGGGTGCGGAAAACGCCGGCAAGGTCCCGCACCAGTTCCCGAAAATCCACGCGGCCTTCTGCCGTGAAATAGAAGATGATCTTCGAGCCATCAAATGTGTATTCGACATCGACCAGCGTCATCTCGAGAGCGTGGCTCTCGATCTTTTTCTGGGCGACGGAAAAGCCCTCTTTCTCTTTCCGCTTGTTCTCGGTGGCGACAACGGCGTCTTTCTCGTTGCCGATTCGCAGCACCCTTTTCAGTGGCTGGACGACCTGATCCTCAGTGACATCCTTGGGCCCTACGGCCACCTCGCCGTATTCTACACCCCGGGCGGTCTCAACGACCACCTTTGCGCCTGCGGCGATCGGGTACTCGGCCGGGTCAAAGTAGTACACTTTGCCCGCTTTCTTAAAGCGCACACCTACCACGCGGATCATCCGGTCACCTCCTTGCCCAGCAGCACCAGACGCTGCGAGGGCACTATCGTTGAGTATAGACTTCGAACGTCCCAAAAAGCAAGTTATGTTGGCAAGCGCTACAATTACAGACTGGCGATCATTTCCAGCGCAGCGGCCTCCCGCAGTCGGAGCAGGAGCACGTCCACCACCAGACGTACATTGGCGTTCCGCTGGAGCTGGCCTCGGGCATCCGTCACCGCCGTCAGCATGGTGAGCAGGTTGCCTGGCCCGAATGCTCGTGCCAGCGACCGCACCACGGCGAGCCGGTCCATGTTGATCAGGAGCTGTTCCGAACCCGTCTGCGCCATCAACAGTGCGTCGCGCAACCACACAGTCAACAGTTCTAACCAGTCATCGAGGTGCTCCTTCTGCTTCTCAAGCGCCTCACCCCTGCCGAGCAGGTCGAAGTCATCCAGTTCGTGAAGCCGCTGCAACAGGTCACTGGTCTCGTCACGACGTTGTGCCACCCCGGCGTCCTGTGCCAGCGCCAGCGCCCTGCCGATGCTCCCACCCGACAACGATGCTGCGAGGCGCGCCGCCCCCGATTCGATGCCGGTCTGTGCAAGCACTGCGTGCGCCACGTCATCCGGGCTGAGGGGAGTGAAGTTCACCACCTGACAGCGTGAAATGACGGTAGGCAGCACCCCCGACAGATTGTGCGTGAGCAGGATCAAAACGGCGTAGGCCGGCGGCTCCTCCAGCAACTTCAACAGCCGATTTCCCGACTCTGCGTTCATGCGGTCAGCACCGTCGATCACGGCCACGCGGAACCGTCCCTCATTTGGACGGGCATACATATCGCTCTGGAGTTCCCGCACCTGGTCAGTCTTGATGAACCGCCCGTCCGGTGCCACGACCGCCAGGTCCGGGTGTACGGGTGATGATGCGGTGATCTTACGGCAAGCAGCGCAAGTGTCGCACGCGCTGCCATCCGGCTGTGGCGAAAGGCAATTGAGCGCCTTGGCCAGTTCCAGCGCCACGGTTCGCTTTCCGACCCCCTGAGGGCCAGAAAAGAGATATGCGTGCGCTACCTTACCGGTGGTAACTGCGTGCCGCAGCAGTCGCACTGCCAGGGGTTGCCCGATAATGGCCGCCCAGCTCACAGACGTGGCCTCCTAAAATTTCTCAAATCGTTCCACATCCAGGACGAAGACCGTCGCGCCCCCCACGAGAATTTCCACAGGGTAGGGGATGTAGGAGTCTGCAGGACCGCCCATCGGCGAGAGTGGCGTGACGAGTTGCTCCCGGGCACGACACGTATTCCTGATCAGCCCTGCAACCTGGTCGACCTGTTCATCCTCAACACCGACCAGGAGCGTCGTGTTCCCCTCGCGCAGGAACCCGCCGGTACTGGCCAATTTGGTAGCCCGGAATCCCGCCTGAGTCAAAGCCCCCAACAGCCGGTGGGAGTCCTTATCCTGAATCACCGCTACTACCAGCTTCACCCACAGCCACCCCCTTTTCGTCCTATGCAGCCACCTACTACCCCCGGGGACGCGGCCTGGGCAACACCTCGTCAACGAGCCGGCGAATGTGGTCCTGAACTGACTCAACACTACCCGAAGCATCCACCAGCTTGACTCTGCGGGGTTCGGCCCTGGCGAGATCCTGGTACGCCTCTCGGACCTGCTGATGGAACCATTCGCCCTTCTCCTCAATACGGTCAGCAGCAATCGCCGCCCGCCGCTCCCTGGCAAGCTCTGGTGCGAGATCGAGCACGATGGTCCGGTGAGGCTTGAGGGAACCGGTGGCCATTTCGTTGATCGCTGACAGCAGCTCAAGCGGCATGCCGCCGGCATAGCCCTGGTAGACCATGCTTGAGTCGACATAACGGTCGCAGATGACGACCTTGCCGGCCTCGAGAGCCGGTCGGATCACGTTGTTGACGTGATCTGCGCGGCCGGCAGCGAATAGAAAGGCCTCCGAGATGACCGACATGCCACTGTAGGCGGGGGTCAGCAGGATGTCGCGAATCCGCTCAGCCATGGGCGTGCCGCCAGGCTCTCTTGTGAAAAGATACTCCGTACCGAGGCTCTCCAGATGTTCCAACAGCAACTTTAACTGAGTCGATTTACCTGCGCCGTCGACGCCTTCGAACGTAATGAAAACCGCCAAGCGGTGGTCACTCCCTGACAACCTGGATCGAGTGTAGCTGGGGGTCGGCAGGCCCCTGCAGGTGGTACCCTGCCGCAGCGGCCTGCCTTAGATATGCTACCACATCGGCGGTTAGTTTTTCACCCGGCGCCACAACAGGAATGCCGGGCGGGTATGGCGCCACTAGTTCGGCGGCGACTCGCCCCACAGCAGCCGCAAGGGGCAGCGACGTCTTCGGCCCGAGGTAGGCCTCCCGGGGCGTCAGCACTACCTCGGGCCACGGCGGTTCCGATGGGCGGGGCGGGGCGCCGGGACCATCGGGGAGTGCTGCCACCGCCTCCACCAGATGGTCGATGGTCACCAGCGAATCGCCCGGTGTGAGCACCGCTAGTACGTAACCAAGCCCGGCCGACTCCATGGCCACGCCCCGCGACCACAACCACTCGGCAGCCTGAAAGCCAGTGAGGCCACGCGCCGTTACATCGATAAGCATTTTCGTCGGGTCATCCGCATGATGAATGCGAATGCCCCGCAGGGCCGCCAGGCGCTGGCGGGCCACCCGGGCCAGGTCCAGCGCCCGCTCCCACATGGTGTGGCCATGCAGTGCCAGATCCCGGCGGGCCAGGTCCAGCGAGGCCATCAGCAGGTAGGATGGGCTGGTGGACTGCACGAGCCGCAACATCTCCCGCACTCGCTGCTCCTGAAGGGCATGCCCATGGCCGAGGTGGCACATGCTTGACTGGGTCAGACTGCCACCGGTCTTATGCGTGGACTGCACCACCCCGTCGGCGCCCAGGGACAGCGCCGTTGGCGGCATTGCCGGGTGAAAGCCAAAGTGCGTCCCGTGTGCCTCATCCACCAGCGCCGGGATGCCCCATCGCCGTATCTGCTGCAGGTCAGCAGCGAGCTGGCCGGTGACCCCGTAGTACGTCGGATGTACCAGCAGCGCCGCCGCTGCCGAAGGCAATGCGGACTCCAACGAAGTCGGGTCCAGATGCGTCGCAATGTCCAGTTCCTCGTGGAATAACATACGCACCCAGGAGGGCTTTACGCCCGCGAGAATCATCGCTCCGAGGATCGATCGGTGGGCATGCCGAGGCACCGCGAGGCAGTCGCCGGGGGCACAGGCCGCCAGAATTAGCGCTTGAAGCCCCGCCGTTGTACCCCCGACCAAAAAGAACGAACGCTCGGCATCAAAGGCATCCGCCGCTAGCGCTTGCGCCTCCGCAATGACCCCATCTGGCGCGTGCAGGTCGTCAAGTCCCGGTGCTTCCGTCAGGTCGAGTGCCAGTGCGCCTGGACCCAGGGTATCGCGCCAGGCTTCCGGGGCAGCCCGGCCCAGTTTATGCCCAGGCACATGGAGGGGGGCCTTTACCTTCTCCGCGTATGTGAGCAGCGCCTCAAACAATGGCGCCCGCCCTTGATCACGCAGCACAATAGGCGACTCCTTCCTGATCGTGACAAATCTATTCGACAAGTGAACAGTGTTTCCCTTTTCGATTAATATGCAGCAACCCTGCACCGGTCAGGCGCAGGGTTGCTTTACTCAGTTACTGGTGCGCCCTACGACGGCGGAGGATCCAGCGAATATCGTCGCCCCGCAGCAGCAGCACTTCAAAGCCGTTCAACAGGCGGGAAGCGATGCGGGGGCCATAGGCGTCAGCGAGCTCCTGCGGCGTCAAGTTGGTAGAAACAATCATGGGCATGGATCGGTTCATGCGATGATTGATGATGTTGAACAGTTCCTGAGCGACAAACTCGGTCACCTTTTCGGCGCCCAGGTCGTCCAGGATGATGAGATCGGCGTCCAGCAGCCTTTGCAGGCCCTCCCGGTACTTCTCTTCGTCCTCAAACTTGTGGAGGCGCAGCAGATCAAGGAACTCCGAGAAGGTGAAGTACACAACCGTGCGGTGAGCCTCAACCGCCACATTGCCGATGGCCGTTGACAGGAATGTCTTGCCCCTGCCCACATCACCGGTGAGCAGCAGGCTCTCTTCCTGGGTGCCCTTGGCGACCCGGCTGGCGTAGCCCTTTCCGTACTCGACGACCTTGGCCATATAATCGCGGTCCTCGGAGGGGTAGACCGTGAGATCGAACCGGCCGAAGGTCTGCTCGCGCATGTGCCCGGCGATGCCGGCCGCCCGGTAAAGGTCGTCGATCTCCTCCTGGATGAGGCACTGGCACTTTTTCGCCGGATGCACCGTGTCGGGGCCGGCCACCTCTGGCTGGAGCCAGCCGGTATTCTTGCAGATCGGGCAGTCCCACCGGACGTCCAGTTCATCAGGATTGATTCGGTGCCGCTCCAGCAGTGCACGCCGCTCCGCGGAGAGCTCCAGGGACCAAGCTTGCAACTCCTCAAAGCTCTTGTTGAACCTGGTGGGAACGCGGAGCATGAGGCGTGCCAGGTCAAGGCCTACCTCTGACTGCAGCGCCTTGATCTCGGCAAGCCGTGGGATTCGCTGAAAAATCGCAGACTCCCGGCTGTCGCGTTCCTGCTCAAGCTGCCGGATGCGCGCCTCCCGACGCCGGGCTCGCTCAGTCGCTAAACTTCTTATAGATGTGATCATAGTACTTATCATCCTTCTTCTCGCGCTGCAGGAAGACGTTGCTCTTGCTCGGTGGGCGACGGCTGCGGTTTTCCGCGGCCGGTTCGGCGGGGCTGCTGCGGCGCTTGTGTTCAACGAGCACCTGATCCACGTCAGACAGGCTCTTTACGCCCTGCTGCTGCCAGGACTCAAGCACCCGGTTGATGTACTGCAGCGGGTTGCGGCTGCCTGCCGCCTCCTCACCCGCCCGGATGATCACTTCATTACTGAATCCCCATTCATCCGTCCACCGGTCGAGCAGGCCCTGCTCGGCACCGGTAAGCTGCCGCTTCAGGCCGAGGTACTGGATGATGGCCTTGTGCTTCCCCGACGCCCTGCGGTAGCGCTGCACGTAGGCTTCCGCCTCGTCAGGTGTCCGCACACCCTCCTCGAACCACTGCTTAGCGATCTGGTTGAGGTAGCTCATGCGGGTGACCCCCAGGCGCTGCCCTTCCCGGATCACCGCCTGGACCATCTCGGTGTCAAATGCGAAGGTGGAACTCCAATCCTGGATGTCCAGCACTTCGCGGTCTGACAGGGGTCTCCCCAGCAGCCGCTCGGCTGCCAGCAGCGACGGGTCAGAGACGCCGCCGGCGGCGACCTCCTCCTCGTACTGCTCCCGATAATGCTCCCAGATCGCCCGTAACCTGGAGAAGAGCGGTATCAACGAGAAGATGATCTGCTCACCCTCATCCTCACTCCGCACGAGGTCCTTCTGCTCAAGGTCAACAATTAGGAGTCGGAGTTGGTCAAAGTACTCCGGATTGGCCTTCCGCGAAATCGTATAGGCGCCGAATGCGCTCTCGCCCGACCCGCCGACGCAGGCCAGAATGGCGTACATCTTGCCGATGGTGTCGTAGTCCAGGCCTAGATCGGCCGTATAGTCAAACAGCATACGGGGGATATTGACGAACCCCCGCTTTACCCATGCCTGCAGAAAATCGACTTCGCCAGTCCCAAAGGTGCCACGGGACATTCGTGCCCCCCCTTTCCCCACTTTGTGAGGACGTCGGTCGCCGACTCCACCGTTTCTCCGCCCAGTCGGGCAATTCCTGCCCCTGTCCATGAAGGGAAGGGATTTTATGGAAGTCGAAATGTGTCGACACCCAATGATTCGGCTTCGGGGTGCGTTCTCCCTCGCGTGTTTTGAGGGGAAACCTGTCCAGATGCGCGGCAAGCCGTGGAAGCTACATCCGACTAAGCGAAAAAAGCCACCGCATGTGGCGGTGGCTGTCTCCGTGCCGCTTGGCGGAACGGGTGCGGCTTTTGCTTCGGCTCTCAGCGCTCGAGTCTGCGCCCCGACCGTGGAAGCAGGTCGCTTGCATGACGAAAACCACCGCTTGTGGCGGTGGTTTTCTCGATAAATAGTTTAGGCGGCGACCTACTCCGTTCGCCTTGTCAAACCCCTACCATTTCCGAGTTGAGGGAGCAACCACTTGACGGAAATGGTACGGCTTTTCCTTCGGCTCCCCACGCTCGAAGCTTCGCCTCAATCGTGGAAGCAGGTCGCTTACATGGCGAAGA
>JAQBPS010000777.1 GCA_028287415.1 Bacillota bacterium
CCTGCACGATCACCAGCTGATCGACGTTGGCAGCCATCACGTGGACGTAGCCGTGGAAGCCGGGCCGGCTCAGTTCGGAGCGGCGGGGCGCCACCTCCTCGACCACGCCGGTGCCGTCCCCGGAGAGCGTCACCTTTACCTGGTCACCAACGACCACCAGGCTGGTCACCCGCTGCTGCTCTCGCTTGAGCTTGCCGCGCAGGACACAGGGAAGCTCGGTACTGTTCAACTCGACCCAGAACCGGGGGCCATCGTTCCGGGTCACAATCCCCATCTCTGACAAATGTGTTCCTCCTTGAATTGGCGGGGTTTGCCCGCAATGGAAAAAGCCACGGTTGACTTGCGGTCATCCCGTGGCCTGCCCGAACCCCGCGCGCGGAGGGCATAAAAAGGCCACGGGCATGCCACCCGTGGCCGGAGGAGACACACTTCAGGTACTGCTACCTGCCCCCTGGCTTCACGTGATGGCGGAAAACATGCGCGCTGAACTTTACAGTGCTGCCCATTGTCACGCCACCTCCAAAAGGGGATTTTCGGTACAGTCGCTATTGTAGGCGATTGGGCGGGGCTCTGTCAAGGCACGAGCGTGAATAGTATCATAAGCGGCCGGATACAATAAGGAGGCCCGGTGCTTGTACACCGGGCCGGGCGGCCGCCGTTGTCTATTACCTTGCGGGGAGCGAAATTACTCTACCCCCTACAAGTTAAGGGATAGGAGTTTCAGCAAGAGGGTAAGGAAAATCAGCCAAAACAGCTGTTCGCCAAACTTACTCATGCGTCCACCTCCTTCCGTTCAACGAGGCGCCGCGACCGCCAATTCTCCATGCACACTGCGATTTTAGCGTGCGTGGAGAATTGGCGGTCGAAAAGGTAAATACGGAGGGACCCGCGAAAAAGATCGCGGTTCCCTCCGTGTTTTGTGCGTCCACGGCGCTATGCGAACTTCGGGTTGCGATAGACGACCTCACCTGCGATGATGGTGGCAACGGTATGGGTCTGCACGTCGAACGGATGTCCGGTGAAGATGGCGATGTCCGCATCCTTGCCGACCTCCAGCGACCCGACCCGGTCGGCGACACCGGCAATCTCCGCGGCAGAGAGCGTGATCGCCCGCAGCGCCAGTACAGGGTCCATCCCGTTCTTAACGGCATAAGCACCCGCCAGGGGCAGGTACTGCACCGGAATCACGGGGTGGTCGGTCTGAAGAGCGACCCGCAGCCCGGCCTTTGCAAGAATGCCGGCGGTCTCCCAGGTCTTCTCTGACAGCTCCACCTTCGACTTGGCGCTCATGGTCGGCCCGATGATCACGCCGACCAGGTTGGGCTGCGCCTTCAGCTGCTCCACGATCAGGTGGCCCTCCGTGCAGTGCTCGATGGTGAACTTCACCCCGAACTCGTTGCACAGCCGGATGGCGGTCATGATGTCATCCGCCCGGTGGGCGTGAATCCGCATGGGCACATCGCCCCGCAGCACGGCGGCGATCGGCTCGAGCTTCAGGTCGAAGTCCGGCTCCTCGTGCTTCGCCCGGGCAGCCTCCTGTTTCTTCAGGTAGGCCTTGGCCTTGTAGAACCACTCCCGGAAGATGGCGGCGTTGCCCATGCGGGTGGTGATCTTGCCCTTGCCGGCGTAGACCTTCTTCGGGTTCTCGCCGAGGGCGCCCTTCAGGGCGCTGAACTCCTTGAGGATCATCTGCTCAACGGTCGCGCCGTATGTGCGGATGGTGGTCGCCATGCCGCCGATGACGTTGCCGCTGCCAGGGGTGACCCAGGCTGCGGTGATGCCGGCCTCAATCGCGTTCCGGAAGCCCTCCTCCCGGGGATTGATGCCGTCAATCGCCCGGACGTGCGGCGTGGCGGGGTCGGTCATCTCGTTCACATCGTTGCCCTCGGAGCCGATGCCTTGCTCGGAGACGCCGAGGTGGCAGTGCGCCTCAATCAGGCCGGGGGTGATGGTCCGTCCGGCCGCATCGATCACCTGCGCGCCTTCCGGCACGGAGATCTCAGTACCGATGGCGGCGATCTTGCCGTCCTGGATCAAAACGGAGCCTTGTTCGATGATGCCGTTAACGATCGTGTAGATGCGACCATTGCGAATGACTAGCGTGCTGATGTGGGGATGCCTCCTGGTTGAGCGAGTGTGAGATAGTTCGCTCCACGAAGTACAGACTCCTGTCGCGGCTACGCTGATAAAAAGAGCCGCAGCAACCAGGTGGGTTACTGCGGCTCTTTTATCAACTTTACTTCGACGGCTTTACTTCGACGGCTTGGTCCGGTCCTTCGGAGCGACCACGGTGTCAACCAGGCCGTACGCCTTGGCCTCCTCAGCGGAGAGCCAGCGGTCCCGCTCGGTGTCATCCTTGACCTTCGCGACGGACTGGCCCGTGTGCTTGGCGATGATCTCCGCCAGGAGGTTCTTGGTCTTCAGCATCTCCTCAGCGTGGATCTGAATGTCCGTCACCTGGCCGGAGAGGCCGCCGTGGATCGAGGGCTGGTGAATCATGACCCGGGCGTTCGGCAGCGCGTACCGGGTACCGGTACCGGCGGTCAGCAGCAGGGCGCCCATGCTGGCAGCCATGCCGATGGCGTAGGTGTTCACCTTGGGGCGAATGTGCTGCATGGTGTCGTAGATACCCAGGCCGGCGCTGACGGAGCCGCCGGGGGAGTTGATATACATGTGGATTTCCTTGTCCGGCTCATCGCTCTCGAGGAAGAGCAGCTGGGCCATGATCACGTTGGCGACGTCGTCATCAACGGCGGTGCCCAGGAAGATGATCCGGTCCTTCAGCAGCCGGGAGTAAATGTCGTAAGAACGCTCACCACGGTTCGTCTGCTCAATCACCATCGGCACAAGATAGTTCATGGTGCTCACTAGGGCTCCTCCTTGTATGGGAAAACTGTGTGTGTCATCTGCTCAATGTTCCGGCCCGGGCCGAAACGGGACAGCGATCTACATGGCCGTCAGCCGGTTTTTCAGCTTACGGCGGACCCGCTCGATCCGCTTCTTCCAGGCGGCATAACTGCCGCCGCCACCCTGAGCCAGCTGTCGGGCAGCCTCGTCGGGGCCGACCCCCAGTTCCACGAGCCGCAAGTACCGGGTCAGGTGCGCCTGCTCCGCCGGATCCAGCGCGGCGATCGCCGCAGACAGGTCAGCCCGCTGCTCAGCGGCTACATACTGACTGTCCGGTGCGCCGATCGGCTCCACCACGTCCAGGGGCACCGCCCCCGGCCGGCCGAAGCCCATCTGCTCCCGGTAAAGCCGCCGCACCCGGCGGTGGATCTGGTTGCCTATATAGCGCTCCGGGCTCGTCCGGTGGCGCTGGGGAAGGTAGCCGAGCACGGCCTCCCACAGGGCCAGAGCGCCCTCGGCCCGCAGTTCCTCCGCCGAGCCGCCCCGCGCGGCGTACCGCCTGGCCTCCTCGGCCACGGTCGGGAGCCACGCCTCCAGGAACGCTTGCCTGGCTACATCAATGCCCAGTCGGACCTGAATCAGCGTGCGCAGGTCGAGCGGCGGCAGCGCGGATGCGACCGCGCCGCCCGAGCCCGCGAGTGTAAGGCGGGGTGGCCCGATCGGTGCGGCGTAGAGCGGGGGCAGGATCTTCCGTGCGAGCGCCGTCACAGGGATCACTCCTTGCGAGAAACGTCCGTGCTTATGACGATGAAAGCCGCCCCGGAGGTGCGCCACAGGAGAACCGGCCCGCGCAGGCGAATCTTCAGCGTACTCACAAGGACAAAGGGGTCCGGCCATGTTGACGATACGACCGGCGCGCCCGGGCGATGAAACAGCCACCGCACGGGTGCACGTGGACAGCTGGCGCACTACCAGTCGGGGAGAAGCCTGA
>JAQBPS010000230.1 GCA_028287415.1 Bacillota bacterium
CGCCGCTCCAGATCCTCAATGCGCGCCTGCATCACCGGGTCATCCGGCGGCATAAACGGCAGCTTCACAAGCACGACCGATGTCAGGCCGTCCCCCGGAATGTCGACCCCTTCCCAGAAGGAGGCCGAGCCGAACAGCACGGCGTTGCCGGCGGTCCGGAATTCCTCCACCAGCCTGCCGCGGGCGCCATCCAGCCCCTGACCGAGGAGCAGGAGTCCCTCGCCCTCCAGGTCGTCCTTCAGGCTGGCATAGACCTGGCGCAGCTGCCGGTGACTCGTGAAGAGTACCAGCGTGCGCCCGCCGGCCTTGATCAGATACTCACGCAGGAAGTCTTCAACGACCCGCGTATATTCGCGGTCAGAGCTGCTCTTTGGATTCGGCAGATCGTCAGGGATCAGCAATAGCGCCTGTCGGCGGTAAGCAAACGGCGAACTGACCACGCCCGCAGAGAGGCGGGGTGCCGGCAGATCGTTCAGCCCCAGCCGCAGCTTCAGGTGGTCGAAACCCCCGTTGACTGACAGCGTGGCTGAGGTCATCACGACGGAGCGCAGCCGCTCGAACAGCTGCTTGCGCAGCACGATGCCCACGTTGATCGGCGCAGAGCGAAGGCCGACCCGCGGGCTGTCCCGGCGGCTGCCCACCTCGATCCAGGTGACGTCACCGTCGGCAGGCTGCAGCAGGACGCCATCGATCGCCTTCGCACTTTGGACCAGGATACCACTTTGCTTATTAATGTCAACCAGTAAAGCTTCCCGGTCCCGCAAGGGCGGTTCGACCGCTTCCAGGGCCTCAGCGAGGCCCGCCAGCCCTTGTCCCAGCTGGCGCAGGCGGAGCACGGCGTTACCGCGGGCGCTGTCGACTGCCTCCCAGAGGGCGCCAACCCGCACGGCCGGGGTCAGGCGCAGCGCCCGACCGCTCTCCTCCTCGGAACCACCCCGGATTTCCACCAGCTGGGCGGTCAGGCGGAAGAGTTCATCGGCCGCGGAACGGGCGGCGATGCTCAGGTCGATCAGCTTCTCAATGTAGTCCTCGGAGGGCAGCCCCACCGGTGGGCGGGCCGGGATGCGGCGCCCCCCGGGGATGCGCCGCTTCAGCACCGCCAGGAATCCCTGGCCGGCTGAACGGAACAGGTGCAGCAGTGCCACCGCAACCTCCCAGTTCTCCAGCCGGATTCCCAGGTGCTGCGTGGCGACATCCTCCAGGTGGTGTGCCTCGTCGAGGATCAGGTGGCGAAAGGGCGGCAGCAGTTCGTTGCCCGTGTTGATGTCGGCCATCAGCATCGCGTGATTGAGGACCATCACATCGGCATCCTTGGCTTCCCGCCGCGCCCGGAAGGCGAAGCAGTGATTGCGGAACCACTTGCACTTCGGGCCCAGGCAGGTCTCGGTTTCGCTCTGCACCGTCTGCCACAGCTTCTCCTGCTCACCGGCGAGGTTCAGTTCCGACTTGTCGCCGGTCTCCGTCTCCGACAGCCAGGATGCCATACGGATGTGGAACGCCCGCTCCTCGGTCGTGCTCAGAAAGTCGGCGGCAGTCGCCTCCTCCTCCCACTTACGCAGGCAGACGTAGTTCGGCCGCCCCTTCACGAGTGCGGCGGAGAAGCCCTCCAGGTCGGTACCCTGGAAAGCCTCATGGAGAAAGGGAATATCCTTTTCCCACAGTTGCTCCTGCAGGTTGATCGTATGGGTGGAGATCGCGACCTTTTCGCCGTTGGCCAGCGCCCAGGCGATCGCCGGCACCAGATAGGCCAGCGACTTGCCGGTACCCGTGCCCGCTTCCATCAACAGATGGCTGCCCCGATTGAACGCGCCGGTCACGGACTGGGCCATTTGCAGCTGCTGGGGGCGATGCTCGTACGCGGGGAACGCATCGGCGATGACGCCGCCCGGCCCCAGCACCTTAGCAATGCGGTCGATGTCGACGGAGCCCGGCTCGCCCTGGGGCGCCTCCTCTTGCGGCTTGTGCAGCTGGCCATCGTATGGCCGGATCCACTGCATCACCGAGAGGCCCTTGTCGCCCTTCGCCTCACGCGCCTCATACTCGGCCCGGAACAGCGGTGCGAGCGACCAGTTGCCAGGCTCACCGACGTTCAGGATGAAGCGGAGCAGGCCCATATCCATCCGCTTGATCTCCTGATGCAGGGCGAGCAGCACTTCGCCGCAGGCGCGCGCATCATCCTCCGCCCGGTGATGCCGTTCCAGGCTGATCTGAAGCTGGTCAACCAGGGTGGCCAGCCGGTGGTTCTTGGCGCGGGGCAGTGCGACCCGGGCCAACTCGGCCGTGTCGTAGACCGGATTTTGCAGGGAGAGTCCGCGCCGGGTGAAGGCTGTGCGCAGAAAGCCAATATCAAAGCTGGCGTTGTGAGCGACCAGCGGCAAGTTTCCGATCAATTCCTGAAGGCGCGGCAAGACCTGGTCCAGGGTGGGCTTTCCCTGGACCATCGTCGGCAAAATCCCCGTCAGGTTTTGCACGCGCAGCGGAATCAGCATGCCCGGATCGATCAGTTGGGTCAGGAACGCAGTCTCGACGCCGTCATCGTAACGGACAGCGCCAATCTCGATGATCCCGTCATCATTCGCCGAGGTGCCGGTGGTCTCCAGGTCGATCGCGACAAAGGAGAGCAGCCCCATGTGGGCTGTTCCCCCCTTTCTACTTCTTGTACTGTTCCTATAAAGTTCGGTATCAGAGTGCCCGACTCCTGTAAGAATGGTGCTGGTTAATCGAGCCGGTCCCAGAGCCAGGTGGTGAATGCGCCGGCGACGCCAAAGGCCGCCGCCAGCAGCCCGCCCGATGGCCAGGCCCTGTGCAGTCCCGGACCGACGCCGCCCCATTCACCGGTGTGCGTCGATACCAGAAAAGCCGCGTAGGCGAGTGCAACAGCGCCGCCCGCCAGAAACCCGGCGACAGGGCCGGCAAGCGCATAGACATGCACGGCCAACCGGGCCATCAGGAGGGTGACGGCCGCGCAGAGGCCCATGAGCAGCACGACATACCAGAAGTCCGGCGTCGTTGCGAAGTCGGGCAGCGAACGCCAGAAGCCGGCGCCCCCTTCCCACCAGTATGCCACCAGCAGCAAACCGGTCAGCGATAGCAACAGCCCGGTGAAGCTGCACGAGAGAAAGCGCACCCAGCGCGGCATAGGCAAACCTCCCGACAGAGCGTATGCCGGGCCGCTCTGGCAAAGACTAGCCTGAGAGTGCTGCTGGGAGGCGATGGCGATGGCGGATGATCCCCGGACGGCTGCGGCGCCGCCCGAGAGCCCGACTGAGATCTGGGGGCAGACGGGCCTGCACGTGCCCGGCCTCGACGACGTGCGCTGTACCCAAGCGGGAGGTGATGAGATGGCGGATGATCCCCGGACCCGCATGCGGCCGCCGGAAAACGAGCAGTCGATCGGCCGGCAGACGGGCATTGAGGCGCCCGGCATTGCCGATGTGCGCTGGCCCATGGAAGAGGCGCTGGTTACCTCGCCTGATGAGATCCTGGGGCCGAACGACGGCCCGGATGAGCCCCCGAAGCAGAGCGCTGCGGAAGCGCTGAACGAACCGTAGTGACTGGCGGTCCGGTCTGCCATATACTAGACCCGTAATCCTCTGTAAGGAGGCCTGAGCCTTGCGGGTCGACGTCTTTCCGACCGTGGTCAACATCCCTGATGCAGCGGAACTGGAGAACCGGGCAGCAGTAGCGATTGATGTGCTCCGGGCGACCACGACCATCCTGACCGCTCTCACGAACGGTGCCGACACGGTCGTGCCGGTACTGGCGCCGGAAGAGGCGTTCAAGGTGGTGCGGGACAACCCGGAGCGCCGCTTTGTGCTGGGCGGGGAGCGGCGGTCGGTGGTGATTCCCGGGTTCCACCTCGGCAACTCGCCGCTCGAGTACACGCCGTCCCGGGTCGAAGGGCTGCCCGTGCTCTTCACGACCACGAATGGCACCCGGGCGATCCGGCGGGCTGCCGCTGCCGCTGAGGTCTACATTGCGAGCTTCCTGAACGCCCCGGCGGTCGCAAAGCAGCTCATCGCCCTGGGCAAGGACGTGGCGATCTGCTGTGCGGGCACGCATGACCAGTTCTCGCTGGAGGACACAGCGTGTGCGGGGGCGATTCTGGCGTACATGAGCGGGCCGGGCAGCCACCTGGAATTGAACGATATGGGCCTTGTAGCACGAGAGCTTTACCTGAGATATGACGGGCGGTTGGGTGACCTGCTGCACCTTTCGGAGCACGGGCAGAGCCTGGCGAAAATGGGCCTGCATGAGGATCTGCTGTTCTGCGCCCAACTGGGTACATCGACAGCTGTGCCGGTGTTTCGGGAGGGCCAGGTAGTCCTGCCGGGGGCGAAGCGGGCGTAACGCAGTGGCATACAGCAGTATGCGCCCTTTTTCCGCGCCTGCAGGTGAGGGCCCGCTACATCGGCACATCCGCGTCGATCGCCTCAGCGATGATCTTGTTGACGTCGTTCAAGACGACGCCCAGGCGCTGCTCAGCCATGAGGTAGTCCCGCACGTCCGGATCCCCCTGGATCACGCCGTACAGTTGCTCCAGCGCATCCTTCTGCTGCTGGCTTGGCTCCTTGCCCTGCATGGCCTGGGTCTGAAGCTCAAGCTGCTTCTTGTGGAAGTCGGCAATCATCCGCTCGGCGCCGGATTTGCCCTTGATTTTTGCCTTGGCCGCCTGGAAGCCCTTGTTCTCGGGGGAGTCACGCAGAGCCCGGGCCAGACTGTGCGCAAAGTCGTGAATGTTTACCATGGTAATCTGCACCTCCGGAGTAATGTTGTTGTTCTAAGTGGGAGAGGGGCAGAGCGCCGCGACTGACGTCAGGGCCGTCACGGGGGCTTCTGTCTACGGGAACTCGTGGTCGACTACCCTTGATTATATCCTCCGAACACAGCATGTCCACCCCGCTGCCAAAAGCAATCCACCTCGTGGAAACCGGCCTCCTGCAGCCACTGCAGATGGTCGAACAGCGGGGCGGGCATGTCCATCGGGTCGGGATGCGAATAGCAGTTCCAGCCCCCTTGCTTGAA
>JAQBPS010000241.1 GCA_028287415.1 Bacillota bacterium
TCGGCAGCCATGCCCTGATTCCGGTGAAGCCCGGGCACCGCAACCAGCAGCCGGCCGGGCACCCAGTGGTATCGCCCGTCCTGACTCCAGCCGTATGCCCCCCGCTGCGACAAGTCCATCACCACCGCTTCCAGCAATGCAACGCAGCTATCGTCTCCCCCGCAAACTGGGGCTATACCGGAGAAAGCACCAGCCCTCAGGGCAGACTAGGCGCGGGAGGTGGATGCTAATGGCCTCGATTTTTACCAAAAGCCTCGGTGAGAGCGTCCCGGAAGTGGTTGCCGAAGCGGGGCTCGGACTGCTCGGAGGGGCCGCCCTGTTCCTGATCGCCACCCCGACCGGCCGCCAGTGGCTTCAGAAGGGCACAATCTCTGCGGCTCGCGGCGCGACCACGGCCGGCGTGGCCATCGCAAGCCTCTTCGCCGACCTGCGCACCGGCTGGGCCGAACTGATCCAGGAGGTTCAGATCATGAAGTCCGCCAACACGCACGGCCAGGGCCAATGAAAGCCACCGCCACCGAGGCGCAGTCAGTCTTTCCACCCGGCAATCCGACGGGGGTGCCCACACCGGCGCCGACCAGCCTGACGCTGGCGACCGGCGCCCTGGCGCTCGGCGGGCTGAGCGTGGTCTACCTGGCGGCGGCGCCCTTTGACCAGCAGACGATGCAGCGGCTCTTTCTTGTCGCGGGGCCCATCACGGTTGCCACCGGCTATCCAGGCTTTCCCCCGCAAGGGCTCCTGACACGCACTGGCGGCCTGGCAGTCCAGGTGGCCAGCACGACTGCCATCGCGCTTCAGGGCAGCCTGACCGGCCTCCTTGCCTACGTACTGGGCCAGCTGGGGGACTATGCCGAGGGCCGGAGCCACCGGCGCATCCGCCACAAGATCGCCAACCTGGTGGGCGACGGCACCCGCTGGGAGCCGGGCACCGAGCTCTCGCTGCGCCAGGGCGACACCGTTACGATATGGGGCAAGGTGACGGACGGCACCCTGACGGTTGATCGGAAGCGCTGGGGGCCGCCTGCCCTGGAGGTGCTGGCGCCCGGCTTGCAAGTGAAGCCGGGGGACACGGTCATCGCAGGGACCGCGACCGTCCGTGTCGATGATGCTACCCGGCTCGATGCGATTGATGTCGATCCGCGGGCGCTCCAGGCCAACGGCGTCATGTCGCTGCGATCCGGCCACCACCCCGCCCGGATGCGTCAGCAGTTCTGGTACTGGTCGACCGTCGTCGCCGGGATTACCCTGCTCCTGACCGGCAACGTGCACCAGGCGCTGGGCGTCCTGATTGCCGGTTCGCCCTCCTTTCTTGACGTGGTTGGGGGTGCCACCGCCTGGCGTGAGTCCGCCAAGTGGGAGCAGCAGGGGGTGCTGACTGCGCACCCGCTCGGTCTTGTGGCCGCCGGGGAGGTCGACACGGTCCTGTTCGATGAGCCGGAGTCGCCGACACCCGATCGGACCGCTGAGTTGGTTCGGGTTGCCGCCGATCTGCGCGAGCGGAACTACCGGGTCGGGGTGCTCACCGGCGCCCCGGCAGCTGCGGCAGAGCAGCTCGCTGCGAGCCTCGGGGCTGACCTGTGGTTCAGCGGCAACCCGGAGCAGCGTGCCCGGTGGGTCGCCGACCTGTTCCGGCAGCGGCTCGTCGCCGTCGTGGGGAGCGCTGCGGACTCGGTGCCGGCCATGGCGACCGCACACCTGGCGGTGGCGGGGAGCCTCGATCCGCCCCTGGTTGCAGCGGCGCATATCACCCTCACGGGGCCACTCGAGGTGCTGCCGGATTTTGTCGCCGACAGCCGCCAGGCGGGCCGGGCGGAGCAGCACGGTGCCACCATCGCCAAAACACTGATGCTCGCCGCTACGGTAGCCGCCGGTGTGGGACTGCTCGGGGCGACGAGTGTGGTCACCGTCACCAGCCTGCTGGGCCTCGGGCTGGTTGGGCTCAAGGGGCTGCTCGGCGCTCCTCGCAAGGGCGGCGCTTCCACCGCTCACGATCGCCTCGCATGAGCGAAAGGGCGCCGGCCATAATCAGGCCGGCGCCCTTTCGCTGTTCATGCTACGACTGATTGTCCCTGCCACCTTGTCCTGCGCCCAGACCGTGGCGGCCACGACCACCCACGGCAACAGCCCCAGCGGGGCCATCGCGAACAGGCCGCTCAACGACGGCACATAGATCGCGGCCAGGGTGACACCCGATCCCAGCACCGTCGCCACGCTCAGCATCCGGTTCGGCCCCGGCGCCACCACCGTCCCGTCCAGACTCCGCCTGCGCACCTGCCACGCAAAGAAGAGCTTCGCCGCTACCAGGCCCGCCAGCGCCATGGAGTAGCCCACCGCCGGCAGGCCGGTCAGCGCCAGCCCCGCCGTGTACAGCCCTACCGTGCTGAGCCCGATCGCCGCCCCCCGCACCGCCACGGCTCCAACCGTGCCCCGCCCCAGCACCGGCTCACCGAGCGGCCGGGGCGGCCGCGCCATCACACCCGGTTCCGGCTGGTCTGTGGCCAGTGACAGGCTCACGAGGCCGTCGCACAGCATGTTGGTGATCAGCAGCATCGCGGCCGGCACTGGCAGAGCGAGCCCGACCGCGAGCGGC
>JAQBPS010000269.1 GCA_028287415.1 Bacillota bacterium
TCGCGTATCGTACGCTGGACGAGGCGATCCAGACGGTGCGGAAGTTCCCCAAGCCGCTCTCGCTGTACCTCTTCTCGACCAACCAGGCAACGCAGCAGCGGGTCCTGGGGGAGCTGTCGTTCGGAGGGGGCTGTATCAATAACACGCTCGTGCACCTGAGCAATCCGAACCTGCCGTTCGGCGGCGTGGGTGAGAGCGGCATGGGTGGTTACCATGGCCAGGACAGCTTCGAGACCTTCTCGCATCGTAAGGGTGTGGTGAAGAGCATGCAGGCGATCGACCCGAGCGTACGCTACCAGCCCTACCGGGATAAGCTCAAATGGGTGCGAATGCTGCTCCGGTAGGATGTGGAGAGCCGACCTACGGAGGGCGGTTGAGGGCTCTGGCCTTTTCCGATCCTTTTATGGCCACGGATTGCGCGGATTTCGCGGATGTCCGGAGCCCAGGTGGATTTTTCTTTGGTGGTCATCTTGAGGGCGGGACTGCGGTGTTTCCCGATTATGTTTAACACCTGAGTTGCTCTGCACATCGATGGTATAGGGGTTGCTGCGCGATGATAACCCCAGCAACGACAAAGGACCATCGCCCTCAAGCGGTGGTCCTTTGTCGTTGCTGGGATCTACTGCTAGTCTGCTGGCTTCGTGTCCGTTGCTACTGGCCGACGAACAACAGGCCCTTTGGGGCCTTCAAGCCGATCGCAACCGGGGTGATGTTACCTGTCTTCAGGTCGAGGATACCGACAAAACTACCAACGCCGGAATCGTTCGGGCAAGCCACAAAGACGGTGCCCGGCGTGAAGTTCCCGGTAATCGCGTACACCTTGTTTGCGCTGGTGTCGGTGACATATAGGGTTCCTTGCGTGCTGGTCGCCCAGACCACGTCATTGACCTGAGTGCCAATCGACAGGCGAGTCTGCGTCTGGTCGGCTGCACCAGCGTGATGCACAAAGATCAACTGGCTATCGCCCTGGTCGTCCACCATCAGGTCTCCCGCATACTGTGCGCTGGCCGAAGGGACCACGGTGCTGGAGTCCGCGTCCGACACGTTGAGTGTCACCGGATTGCCGCTGGCCACGTCCGTGGCCGTCGCGTTGCCCATCATGATGGGCTTCAGGGTCGCAGTATTGCCCTGGATATTGGCCTGCACCAGCGCAGCATGCGTAAAGTTACCGTTCGCATCGGCAGCCGGCGCCGAAGCATTGAGGTAGATGTTGCCATTCTGGATGGCGATGCTGTCCGTGCCGCCGCCCCACGCCAGCGGATCAGTCGTGGGCAACTTGCCCGGGTCCACGTTGAAGGCGATCTGCTGAACCTGCTG
Organism: Bacillota bacterium; assembly: GCA_028287415.1. Lineage (GTDB taxonomy): Bacteria > Bacillota > Sulfobacillia > Symbiobacteriales > Symbiobacteriaceae > RYN-353. The sequence goes on from JAQBPS010000269.1 coordinate 1,318, forward strand.
GCCTGCAACAGCCGTCGGGTTGATGATGAACATGCTGGAGTTGCCGTCTTCATTGACCGTCGCCAGGATCCGGTTGTTGGCCGGGTCCGCGGTCAGGCCGTCACACTTGCCGGCGAGATCCCACTGATTCACGATGGCGCCAGCGCCGTCGTACTCGACAACCGTGCTAACGGTACCCCCGGACTTGTTCGCTTCGCCCTTAGTCCCGATGCCGTTCTGGTAGCTCACAAACGTGTTGCCCGCCAGCAAGGTGATATCGTCGGGGTTGTTGCGCACAGCGGTGCCCTGGGCAAACACACGGGTGTGGAAACCATGCACCGTGGAGACTGGGGTCCCATCTTGGCGATGCGACAGCAGGTTGTCCATCCAGGTGGCTGCGTCCGCGCGGGTAAGGTCACTGGACCCCATGAAGTTGTTCGCACTGTCGGCGGCGACCAACTTGAGTTGGGTGGCCAGCGCCACATAGGGGACAGCCCAGTTGTCTACGGAGGCATTGTCAGCAAAGGTCAGGGTGGCGCCGGGATCAAGACTGCCGTTCTGTTCCAGCGCAACCACGATCATCTTGGCCGCCTGCTCACGGGTGACATGTGCATCTGGATCAAACCGGCCGGTGCCAACGCCGGTCTCAATGCCAGCTTGGGCCACGGCGTTGATATAACTATGGGCCCAGTGGGACGCATTGACATCCGCAAATGTCGGCGTGGCCGGGGTGCCAGGCGACAAACCGAGAGCACGGGCCATGATCGCGGCCATTTCCGCACGGGTGAGCGATTTGCTGGGGGCATAATGCGCACCGTCTACACCATTAATGATGCCTTTGAAAACCAGATCAGAGACGGCTGCGGCGTACGGGGCGTTGGCAGGAACGTCAACAAATCGCGTAGACGTGTCTGCCAGTGCTGCAGGGGCCATGCTACCAAGCAAGAGGACGGTGGCAACGATACTGGTCAACGCGCGTTTCATCTGATGTTGCTCCTCCCGCACATTTGTATCACGGCATGACGTACCGGTTGCATTCAGCATAGCCCCCGTAGGGCGTTTTCACTACTGTCTGGAATGTTATGGGTATATAAATGATTGATGTTGGTTCGCACAGTACCGGATGGACCCCGTGCCGCCGCGGGGCTGGGGCCGATTGCGGCGTCGCCCGAGAACCGTTCACTTCACTCCACCCCCTGCGGCGTGCCGGTTGGAGTAAAATGAACGATTCAGTCCAATGTGGAGCTTACTGCCCAGCGGGTGCTACCGATCGCGGAAGCGCGAAACCCATACTTGGCATGGTTTCTGGCTCTTTTGCCTTATCAGATGTGGCGCTTGCAATCCCACCAAGCCGCTGCGCTAGCTCCGCTACTTTACCATAACAGCCTACAACCGTTCAGATTACTCCACCTACTGCGCTTGTTGGACGGAGTCAGCTGGAGTAATCTGAATGGACGGATTGACTGCCCTCCATGGTGCCAATCTTGTTATCTGCTGGTGGATGCGGCCGTGTCGCCATGGTGGCAAGCGAGGCTCGCAGCACCGGTGAGGCCCAGAGGAAGCGGAGGCCGCCAGTGATATGCCCCCGCTCTGCCTCAGCGGCAGGTGGCTCCTCGGCCGCGCCGGTCGACCCGGGCGCCGGACCGGGTTTGACCATCGACGGTGATGCTGGTACAGTGACGCTGGCAGACGCAGGCTTTAGGAGGCCATCAGTACCATGCACATCGCTAAAAAAGAGATTCAGATCACCTATGCCGATACCGACATGATGGGCGTCATCTACCATGGCAACTACGTGAAATGGCTCGAACTGGGCAGAACACAGCTGGTCGAAGATGCCGGCTTCAGCTACCTCGAGATGGAAAGCCAGGGCTACTATGCCCCTGTATACAATCTCGAGATCACGTACAAGAAGCCGATCAAGCTGGGCGATCGCGCTTTTGTTAAGACGTGGGTGGAAGTTAACCAGGGGCTGCGCACAGTCTACGGGTTCCAGATTGTGAACGGCGATGGTGAGGTCTGTGCGGAGGGAAGCACCACCCACATCGTTGTGAAGAAGGAGAATGGGGGCTTCAAGCCCGTGCAGTTCAAGAAGGCCTTTCCGGAGTGGTATCAGAAGTACGAGGAGATGAAGCGGCAGTAGCGATAACGTGAGAAAGGTCGGGCCAGCGCCCGACCTTTCTGTTACCACAGCCGATCACCTTCCACCAGATTTCGCCGATCCCCAGCCAGATCACCAGGTGCACAACGCTTACGATCAGACCGTTCTTCCACCAGGACATCTGGTCAATGTAGCCCGACCCGAAGAAGACCGGTGCCGGGCCACTGCCGTAGTGGGTCGTGCCACTGTTGAGGCTGTTCATGAAGCCCAGGACGAGCACCACCAGCGGGACCGGCGCGCCCATCCCGACCGCGACGAGGCCGAGGGGGACAAAGAACGCCGTGGCGTGGGCCGTCATCGATGCGATGAAGTAGTGGATATACACATAGGCCAGCACGACGAGCAGGAAGCCAAGGACCCAGTTGTTAACGCCACCGAGGCTGCCCTTCAGCGTCGTCGCCAGAAAGCTAATCACACCCAGCTTGCCGAGGCCCGCTGCCAGGCCAGGGAATCACCAACAGGGAAACCAGCCCTGGCACTACCGCGGCGATGAACCAGTTCATCCACGTGATGTTGTACTTGAACGTATCCTTGGCCAACCGCGCCATCAGTGAGTTCGGTGCGCCGCCCGTGAAGAAAATGGCCGATGTAATCAGCACGACCTGGAGCTCGTTAAACATCAGGAATGCGCCCGCTTTTTTGGCGGTGGGGCCCGGCTCAGAACCCATCGACGAGGAGAGGGAGCGCAGCACGGGGAAGAGGATACCGCCGGCCCGGGCCGTGATCGATGGGGTTGCCGGCGGCAATTCTGCGGCCCAACCCGGTTTTGATGAAACCTCTGGCGAAGAGAAACGCTGCGACGATCAGCCAGACGGTCGCATCCGAAAAACCAGCCATGGCGGCGGATATCGGCAGGGTCTGCGTCATGGCGGTCATGGCGACGCCCAGGATGACGACCGCGCCTTGGGGCAGTGGCTGGAGAATGAGGCCGAGGATGGTTGCGAGAAAGAGCGCGGTGAGGTGATGCGTGCCGGTTTGAGGCCCGTGGGCGTGGGCAGGAACCAGAGCAGCAGGCCGGCGCCGACCACGATGCCGCGGGCCGAACCCGTCACAAGCGCGTGACGAGCGCCGGTACGAATCCAAAGGCGTCCATGCTGGAGCTTAGCGATGAGCAGTGGGACCAGGCGATCAGCATAAACCTCAAGGGAACTTTCCTATGCACGCAGATCGTTGGCCGGCACATGGTCGAACGAGGGAATGGCGGGCGGATCATTCACATCGCTTCGATCGCCGGCAAGGCGTATCAGCCGAATA
>JAQBPS010000274.1 GCA_028287415.1 Bacillota bacterium
CAAGCTCTGCGACCTGGCCGCCCGGCCTGGACCGGCCTCGTACCTGACGTACATGAAGGTGCACCTGCTCGGCGATCTGGCCCTGGTTGCCTTCCCCGGTGAGCTGTACGCCCTTCAGGGGCTCGCCCTGGCCCACGCGAGCCCGGCCCGCTTTACGTTGCCTGTGGGGTATGCGGGCGACTACATGGGCTATCTCACACCTGCGGGCGACCCTGACGGCTACGAATCCGATTCGGCGCTGGTCGCCCCCGGCGCCGCCGAGCGGTTGGTGGCAGTGGCCCTTTCGATGCTAAAGGAGGCGCAGTCCCAATGCAGCAGCGAATCGCCCTGAGGGGCGGGCGGGTGCTGACCCAGGCCGGCGAGCTGGCCCCGTACACCCTCATCGTGGAAGGCGCGCTCATCCACGGGCTGATCGCGGCAGGCGAGCCCATCCCCTCCGGGACCCGCGAGCTGGATGTCACGGGGTGTGTCGTGGCTCCCGGTTTCATCGACACGCACGTGCACGGCGGTGTGGGACACAACTTCATGGAGGGGACGGCCGAGGCGCTCGCCGCCATCTCACGCCACATGGTGCGAGGAGGCGTCACTGCCTGCCTGGCCACCACGACCAGCGCAGGGCCGAGCCACCTGGTGCGGGCGCTCGCGAACGCCGAGGCGGCCCGGCGCCGGCCGGTCGACGGCCAGGTGCAGATCCTCGGCGCCCATCTGGAGGGCCCGTTCGTGAACCCGAAGTTCCGGGGCGCCCACGCTGAGGCATACGTGCGTGAGGCAACGCGGGCCGAGCTGGACGCCATTCTTGCAGCAGCCGGCCAGGCGCTGAAGGTGGTCACCCTGGCGCCCGAGATTCCGGGCGGCATGGCGGCGACCCGGCTCCTGGCGGCCCGGGGCATCCAGGTCTCGCTGGGGCATTCCGGCGCTTCCTACCGTGAGGCCCGGGCCGCGCTCGCCGCCGGCGTCAGGCGGGGAACCCACCTGTTCAACGCGATGCCCCCGATCCACCACCGTGACCCGGGTCCCGTGATCGCCCTGCTGGAGGATGCCGGCGCCTTCGTCGAGCTGATTGTCGACGGGCACCACATTCATCCGTCCGTTGTGCGGATGGCTGTGCGACAGGCCGGCCCGGACCGGGCGGTCCTGATCACCGATTGCAGCGATGTCGCCGGCCGGGGCGACGGCGCCTTCACCCGCTGGGAGGGTACGCAGGTGACCGTCACGAACGGACAGGCCCGCACCTTCTCCGGTTCCCTCGCCGGTTCCACCTTGCGCATGGACCAGGCGGTGGCCAACCTGGTCAACCTGGCCGGAATCCCTCTGCCCCAGGCCCTGCGTATGGCATCCGAGAACCCTGCCCGGTCCGTCGGCGTGCTGGACCGCAAGGGCACGCTCGGCCCGGGGAAGGACGCGGACATCGTTGTCCTGCGGGCGGACCACTCGGTTGCCATGACCTTGATCCGTGGTCAAATTGCTTACACATCGGAGGAATAAACCGTGAAGATCGTACTGGTGCGTGTGGATGACCGGTTGATTCATGGACAGGTCGTGGTGGGCTGGACCCGCACCGTTGGTGCCAACCACATCGTCGTTGCAAACGATGAAGTCGCGAACAACAGCATGCAGCGGACGCTGCTGAAGATGGCGGCGCCGGCCGGCGTCAAGGTCTCGATCCTGCCGGTCGCCGAGGCGGGCGCCCAGCTGGCGGCGCAGAAGTTCAGCGGGGACAACGTGCTGCTGCTGGTGCGGGATCCCCGCTCCCTGATGGGCTTGCTGGAGGCCGGCGTCCAACTGGGTAAGGTGAATGTGGGCAACTGCCGCGCCGCCGAGGGTAAAAAGCGCCTCACCAAGGAGGTCCATGCGTCCCCGGAGGACATGGTCGCCTGGAAAGAGCTCGATGCAGCCGGGGTGGTGCTGGAGGCCCAATGGCTGCCCGACCAGCCCCGGACCGATCTGAACCGGGTGATCAAGGGTGAGGCATGAGTCCGGTGCTGCATCAGGTCCGGTTTGGTGACCGGCTCGCCCGGGTCGCAGCGGTGGCCTTTGACAAGGACGGGACGCTGCTGGAGTCGCAGCCGTTCTGGCACGGGCTCTGGCGGCTCCGCCGGTCGCTGATCTACGATCGGGCAGGGGAAGAGACCGCAGCCGTCTGGGAACAGGAGATGGGCGCAGTGGGGGGCGCCTTTCACCGGGCAGGCCCGTTTGCTGTCGCCACCCTGGCAGAGGAGACGACCCTGCTGGCCGGCCTCTTTTACCGCCGGATGGGCTGGAGTTGGGAACAGGCCCGCAGCGCCTCGCTTCAGATTCACCGGGAATCGAACGAGCGCCTTGACCTGGAACGGGTGACGGCAGCCCGCAAGGGCGCTGTCGCCGCGGTTCGTTCGCTGCACGAGGCGGGGGTGCCGGTGGGCATCGTCACCTCTGATGAGAAGCCCAGGGCAGTGAGGGCGCTGGAGTTGATCGGCCTGCCCGCAACCACATGGGCCTTCTTTCTCACCCCGGCCGATGTCGTGCGGCCGAAGCCGGCCCCCGACATGGTGACCGCGGCCTGTGCCGCCGTTGGCTGCACCCCTGAGTCGCTGGCGGTAGTCGGCGACTCGCTGGTTGACTTGCAGATGGCCCGGGCGGCGGGCGCCCTCGCAGTCGCTGTTCCGGAATACGCGGACGATGCGGACCTCCTGTCCGCCCATGCGGATATACTGCTCAGCGGCCCTCATGAAATCTCGCTAAAGGTGTGATCCATGATGAACGCCCAAGCGCTCACGATTCAGGAGATCCTGCGCCAGCCCGATTGCTGGCAGCAGGCGATCGACACGATGGACGAGCTGGCCCCGGCGCTCACAAACCTGATGCGGACAGCCGGCCCTGACATTTATCTGTTCACGGGCTGCGGCACTTCCTATTACCTGGCGATGATCGCGGCGAGCTTCTTTCAGGAGGCGACCGGCCTGGCCGCGCGGGCGGTGCCGGCCTCCGAACTGATCCTCAGCCGGAGCACGTTCACCTGGCGACGCAGCAGGCGCTGGCTGAGCGGATCGGCCGGGACCGGAACCTGGGGCATTTCATCTTCCTCGGATTTGGGCCCTTCTTTGGTGCCGCCTGTGAGGGGATGTTGAAGCTCAAGGAGATGACCCAGGTGCCCTGTGAGGCCTATTCGCCCCTGGAGTTCCGCCATGGCCCCATCTCAACGGTGGAAGCCGGAAGCCTGGCGGTGCTGCTCGCCAGCGACCGGGCCGGTGAGCAGGAGCGGAAGGTGCTGCGGGATATCCGGAACCTGGGCGGAAAGGTCCTGTATGTCGGCGGTGAGGCGCCGGAGTCGGATTTCGCCTGTGCGGCAGGGGTGATGCTGCCCGCAGCAGCGCGCTTGTTGCTCCACATGCCGTTGTTGCAGTTCATGGCCTATTATCGGGCGATGGCGCTTGACCGTGACCCCGACCGCCCACAGCACCTGACCCAGGTCGTTACGCTGGACGAGCAGGACCTGGTCCGGGAGGGTGCCTGATCACAGGGGGCGAGGCAGTTGCTGCCTCGCCCCCTGTGATGCTGCCACGCGAGCCCAGGTGATCCAACAGCGGGAAACCAGAGGTGGGCGAATTTGTATGCCTCGCGTTGCGTTCTTGGTATGATCGCGTGCTTTCGCGTCGTATCCGTTTTACTGACAAATGCATTTTTATAGATGTGCGCGGTATCGGCTGTATAATTGCCGCCGCAACACCGGCATACTTGTTCGCCCGATATGCATAAGATTGCATCCCACTCCATAAACGAACGGGTCCGGCACACGGCTCGCGTTGCCTCCGTGATCGTTCCGTGCCCTCCCCGCCTTGATACGCAAGCTTCTCGCGATCTTGCTGAACGCTTATCGGAGTCGTATCGGAGTCGTATCGAGACCTTATTGCTGTCATAACCGTTTTCTCACAATGGCTTGGTTATTCGTACCGTAAGCCGAGGGATCGGAGTTGCCACTGCGGCACGGTCACAATCAGCACCACCAAAGTCGCCGATGTTCTTTGACTTCGAAAAGAGGGAAAGCTTAGGTACCCGTCGTATCCCCTTTGTCATCGCTCGTAACACACACAGGGGGCACGACGTAAATGTTCAAGCACTGGACTCGGCAGACGGTCGCCATCGCAGCGGTAACCGCCCTGGCGATTGGCCTCGCAGGTTGTGGCGGCACTACCACCCCATCGAACAACACGACCACGCCAGCACCCGCGGCCACCAACACCAACAAAGACCCCATCAAGCTGGGTGCGGTCTTCATCCTCACCGGCCCCAGCGCCGGCTACGGCGTCAGCCAGCAGGCCGGTCTGAAGGTCGCCCTGGCGGAGATCAACGCAGCCGGCGGCATCAACGGCCACCAGCTGGACGTCCAGATCGAGGACAGCGCCGGCGACAAGGACAAGGCGATCAACGCGACCCAGAAGCTGATCGACAAGGACAACGTGCTGGCGATCATCGGCCCGACCCTCTCCGCTGAGATGTTTGCTGCCGGCCCCGTCGCCACGCAGAAGGGCGTGCCGATCCTGGGCGTCTCCAACACCGCCAATGGCATTACCGCCATCGGCAATTATGTCTTCCGCAATTCCCTGCCTGAGGAGGGCGTCCTGCCCACCGTCGTCAAGACCGCCAAGGATAAGGCCAAGGTGGCCAACGCAGCCCTGCTGTTTGACAATCAGGACGACTTCTCCAAGTCCGGCGGCGACGTCTTCAAGGCGGCCATGGACAAGGAAGGCATCAAGATCGTCGACACCGAGACCTTCGGCACCAAGGATAACGACTTCGGTGCCCAGATCGACAAGGCGCTGGCGGCCAAGCCGGACGGTATCTTCATCAGCAGCCTGTACCCCGCCGGCTCCCAGCTGCTGATCCAGCTGCGGGCCAAGGGCTACAAGGGCCCGGTTTTCGGCGGGAACGGCTTCAACTCGCCCAAGGTCTTTGAAATCGCCAACAATGCCTCCGAGAACCTGACCGTGGGCAGCCCCTGGTTCTCCGGTGCGACCACGCCCGAGGCGACCAAGTTCATCGACGCCTACAAGAAGGCCAACGACGGCAAGGTGCCCGACCAGTTCGCCGCCCAGGCCTATGACGGCCTGAAGCTGATGGCCAAGGCCATCGAAAAGGCGAACACCACGACCAACCGGGACAAGGTGCGGGACGCGCTGGCCGGCATCACCGACTACGTGGGCGCCACCGGTAAGTTCGCGTTTGACAAGGACCGCAACCCGGTGCAGGCCCCGTTCGTCCTCCAGATCCAGGGCGGCAAATACGTCGAGTTGAAGTGATGGCGCTCTTTCTCCAGCAGCTCGTCAACGGCATCACCATGGGCGGCACCTACGCGCTCGTGGCGCTGGGTTTCACCCTCATCTTCGGCGTGCTGGACATTATTCAGATGGCCCACGGCGAGATCTTCAGCATCGGCGCACTCATGGCCTATGTGGTGATCGGCACCTGGCACGGCGGCTTCTGGAGCGGCCTCGTCATCGCAATGGCGGTGGCGGCGGCCATGGGGTATGTGGTGGAACTGGTGGCGCTGCGGCCCTTGCGGGCCCGCGGGGCGGACTACCTGGCCCCGCTGATCAGCACCATCGGCCTTTCGATCATCCTCCAGGAAGTGCTGATCAAGCTCTTTGGCCCCGAGCCCCTCCCGGTGCGCACGGACCTGGCCCAGATGCAGCTCCAGCTCGGCCCCGTGAAGGTAGCCGGCGTGCAGATCCTGGTGCTGGTGATCTCCCTGGCGCTGATGGGCCTGATGCAACTGCTGATGCGCTACACCCGGCTGGGCCGGGCGATGCGGGCGGTGGCCGAGAATCCGCGCACGGCGGCCCTGCTCGGCGTCAACGTGAGCGCCGTCGTTGTACTGACGGTGA
>JAQBPS010000306.1 GCA_028287415.1 Bacillota bacterium
TGACTGGAACCGGTGCTACCGCCGGACGGAGGCTGGGTCGCCGATCCCCCGGGCGCAGCAGGCGGCGGCGGGGACGGGGACGTCGGGGGCGGATTCGTCCCCGGCGGTGTCGGTTCAGGGGGCGGCGTCGGCGTCGGCGTCGGCGTTGGCGTTGGCGTCGGCGTTGGCGTTGGCGTTGGCGTAGGCGTCGGCGTAGGCGTTGGCGTAGGCGTCGGCGTTGGCGTCGGTTCAGGGGGCGGCGGTGTTACCGGTGGCTTGTCACTGGGCGGACCTGGCGGCGTCGGCGGCACACCCGGTCCGGGTGGCGGCTGCTGACCGGGTCCGGGCGGCGCCGGGTTGGCCGTGTCGCCGACCACCACACGGATGGGGGCGGATGCCGGTCCCAGTTTCCGGGTGGCCGGGTCAACGCTGGCGACCCGGTAATAATAGGTGCCGGGCCCCGGCGGCATATCTGTGAACGAGGAACTCGGCACCAGGGCAATGGCTTGCGCCATCGGGACGTCCGGGGTCGTCCCCCGGGCTATCTGGAAGGCGACCGACTGGCCGGCCGCCACATCCCAATGGACGTCGACCGTGCCAGGCGCCGAACCGGGGCTGGCCGTCAGATTCCGAATCGCCGGCAACGGCGTGTCAGGCTGGGGCTGAGGCGTGGGCGCCGGCGGCTGGGCAGGCACAGTCGGCGTGGCCGCCTGCGGCAGCTTGCCGTCCGGTCCCGGGAACGGCAGCGCCGGCTGCCCGTCGAGGAAGCCCCCGACCACCTGATGCCAGATGCGGGTGGGATACGTGCTGCCATTTACCTCTGGCGGGAGGAAATGATCCTTGTCAGTCTGGTCATAGCCCAGCCATACGGCACCGACCAGGTCCGGGGTATAGCCCACGAACCAGGCGGCGGTGCCGCCCTGCTTGCCCTGGAACTCGGGACCGGCGGGCAGTTCGACAGTGCCCGTCTTGCCAGCCATGGGCCGGCTGAGCAGGGCGCCCACACCCGTGCCTTCCTTGACGACCGTCTTCAGGATATCGGTCACCAGGTAAGCTGTGTTGGGGTTCATCGCCCGGTGCATTTCCACAGGTGTGGCGGGCAGAGGGCCGTCCGCCGCCTCCACCCGCGTGATCAGGTGGGGCTGTACGTAGGTGCCGCCATTGGCGAACGCCTGGTACGCCCCCGCCATCTGGAGCGGGTTAAGGCCGTGGTTCAGGGAGCCGAGGGCCATGTTCAGCGACTGGTCCTCCTTGGCGATCGGAATGCCGAGCTGGGCGGCAAACATAGCGCTCTTCGCTACGCCGACACGCTGTAGCAGGTTGATCGCCGGGATATTCATCGAGTGGCTTGCCGCCTCACGTACCGTCACCTCGCCGCGGAACTGGAAGTCGAAGTTCTGGGGCTTCCAGCCGGCGATATCAAGCGGCTTGTCCGCGACCTTGGTGTCCGGGGTGACCCCGGCATACTCAAATGCCGGGCCGAACACCGTGATCGGCTTGAAGGCGGAGCCGGGGAGCACCTGTGCATCGGTGGCACGGTTCATGCCGCCCACATATTCGCGGCCGCCGACCAGGGCACGCACCTCACCGCTGCGGGGGTCCACCGCCACGAAGGCGCCTTGGATGCCCGCCGGTGTGTTATTCGGGAAGATCTTGGCGGCCAGGGCGCTCTCCGCGGTGCTCTGAAGCTGCGGGGCCAGGCCTGTGTAGATCTTGAGGCCCATCAGTTCGACTGCACGCTCATCGAGCTGATAGCGGTCCTTCAGCTCCTGCCGGACGGCATCCATATACCACGCATACGGGTTTTTGAGTTCGAGCTTCCCCGGGTGGAGCTGGAGCGGCTTTGCCTGTTCAGTTGCGGCCTGGGCCGCATCGAGATAGCCCGCAGCAACCATGCGGTCCAACACGGTGTCCCGCCGCTGCTTGGCCACGTCGGGGTGGCGCAGGGGATTATAGCTTTCGGGCGCCGGCGTGATGCCCGACAGCGTTGCGGCCTCGCCCAGCGTGAGGGCGCTGGCATCCTTGTTGAAGTACAGCTTGGCGGCGGCGCCCACGCCGTAAGTGCCGTTGCCCATATAGATCTCATTCAGGTAGATGCCCAGGATCTCGTCCTTGGTGTAGATGCGCTCGACCTGGAACGCCAGCGCAATCTCCTGCACCTTGCGCTTGAACGTCTGGTGGGAGGTCAGGAAGGTGTTTTTCACCACCTGCTGCGTGATGGTGCTGCCACCCTCGCGAATCCCCCCGCTGCGTACATCGGTAATCAGCGCCCGGAGAATGCCCCGCGGATCCACAGCACCGTGCTGATAGAATCGGGCATCCTCCGAGGCGACAAAGGCCTGGGGCAGAAACGGGGGCATCTGCTTCATGCCCACCGGCAACCGGAAAATATCGCCGCTCAGGGGCCCGACTGGCTTGCCGTCGGCGGCGTAGACGATCGAGGGCCGCGATGGATCAAAAATACCAGAGGGCAGCGGGGGCAGGGTAAGTAATGCGTAGGCTGTACTGCCAGCGATCAGCAACCCGCCCAGAAGCACTCCCCAGACGAGGAACAGCCGGACCCGCCGGCCCCACATACGTGGTGGTGCCGGCCTTGCCAAGCCGTGGGCCTGACTCATGGCCATCACTCCTTCGTTAGTTCGCATATTCGGGGGTGCGACACTCTAGATAGTTCGCTGCATGCGCTGCGCTTCTGCCCATTGGCACCTGGTGCAATTTGTAACGTTCCGGTGGTCCGCGTAATGCACGAAGCAGCCCGGGCGGGCTGCTTCAGACATGGCTATTCGTCTTCTTCCTGGGACTCCACGCTATCGATGTCCGGCGGCTCGTTCAGCCGGGGCATTTCCTCGACGGCGATCTGGAGCTCGGTCACCTCGCCCTGTCGCAGGACGGTGAGCGGGACCTTCTCCCCGTGCTTGCGGCCCGCCAGTACCTTGCGGATAAAGCCGACATGACTGATCGGCTGATGGCCGTCCACCGCCATGACCATGTCCATCTCCTTCAGCCCGGCCCGGTGGGCAGGGCCCCCACGCGGCACATACTGCACGACAACACCGCGGTCGTAGGGGAGCGAGAGCAGATCGACCCAGATCTTGTCGATCACATCCGCCTCGCCGGAGAAGCCCAGCCACGGATGGACGGCGTAGCCGTTGTCGATGATCTGGCTGGCGACACGTGCGGCTACCGCTGCCTGGATCGCGAGCGACATGCCGCCCTGCCACGGGATGCCGCAGATGCCCACCACACGGCCTTCCAGGTCGACCAGCGGGCCGCCGGTGTTGCCGGGGTGGACCTGGGCATTGGTGGTCAGCAGGCCGTCAACCGGGAAGTTGCCGGCGCCGCGGATCTGCGACGGGCGGTAGACCGTGCGCTCGCCGCTGCTGATATGGCCTGTGGTCATGGTGTGTTCGTAGCCGAGGGCGTTGCCGACAGCGAAGACCGCGAGTCCGACCGGTGCGCTCCCCTCGGGGGCGAACGTGGGCGGATCTACGGGGAGGCGCTCCTCCGTCCGCAGAATCGCGAGGAAATAGAGCGGGTCAATGCCGATGCAGGTTGCCTTCCGTCGCTTGCCATCGGCAGTTTTGACGGTGATCTGATCCTCCATGGCAACAATCTGCGCACTGCTGATGATATGGTAATGATCCAGCACGACGCCGGTGCCCAGAGCCATCTGATTTGTGCCGGGGGTCCGGGCGTCGACATGAACCACGGCTGGGCGTACCTTGTCCAGTGCAGCGATGAGGGCTGTGGACCATGCATCCATGCCTGCCACCTCCTTAGCTTCAATATCTATTGTACCAAAGTTTTTTCACAGACCCATAGATTTGGACTGGATTTCGCACATACGGATATGGCAATGCCCGCAACCCCTTCGGCTGCGGGTTTTGTTTGCCGGGTCGATTACACCGTCACCTCGGCTCGGGCGTTGTCAATGACGGTTTTGTCCGCACAGAGTGCCACCTTGAGCCGGTAGGTGCCGCTCAGTGGCCGGAAGCAGGGCAGCGCCACGGACAGGTCGCGGGTACTGCGCTCGATGGTGACCGCCCTGCCTGCCAGCTGCGGGCCATCCGGGGCGGTCAACGTAACAAAGAGGTTGAGCAGCGGCTCCGCTGCCACCGTCTCGGAGAGGATGATCCGGACCGACAGCGAGTCCGGCGACGCAACTGTGGCATCAAGGTGCACAATGTGCAGCGGATTGCTTGCGACCAGCCGGATTGTGGACAGGTCGCCGTCGGTAGTGGTCAGCTGGTGCCAGCGGCCGGGCGCCAGGTGCACCTCCGACACGGCGTCGCTGTCGCTGATCAGGACCACCTGTTTGCCGCCCCACGGCCCGGGTATGAAGACCATGGCTTCATGCTCGCTGAGCCTGCGCGCATGCCACCGGTCTGAGAGTTTGATCTGTTCGCGGATGGGGTTGTCCACCAGGTGTCACCTCTAGGCTTTTCCGGTCAGTTATTTTGCCACGGATTTCACTGCTTACACAGATTCGTAAAAAACAGATATTTTGTTGGGTTTTTAAACACCTGAGTCCCGACCTTTCAGATTCCAGCCACACGAAAATCAGTCCAGGGCTCTGGAAATTCGCGTCATCCGTAAATCCGCGTCAAAATAATGTCCGGAAAAGGCCCCACGCGATGGTGGCTTGCCCTGACCTTGTATCACTTAGAGCCCGTAGTACCCGGTGCGCGAGTGGGGCTTTTTTTATTGATGCGGATTTACCGATTGCGCTGATTTCCGGAGCCTCGGTTGGATTTTCGTGTGGAATAATCTGTAAGGTCGGGACTGGGGCATTTTAATAGATATGCAAACACCTAAGTCCCGACCTTACAGATTCCAGCCACACGAAAATCAGTCCAGGGCTCTGGAAATCCGTGTCATCCGTAAATCCGCGTCAAAATAATGTCCGGAAAAGGCCCCACGCGATGGTGGCTTGCCCTGACCTTGTATCACTTAGAGCCCGTAGTACCCGGTGCGCGAGTGGG
>JAQBPS010000327.1 GCA_028287415.1 Bacillota bacterium
GCTGGCCGCACTCTTCCTCGGCCGGGCTCGCACCGACCTGACCGGCTCCGGGCGCAAGGCGGCTTGAGTCGCTTGCGCAAGTGCGGATCACCCCCGCTGCAGTTGGATCGCATACTCGTAGCGGTCCCCACGGTAGATCACGTTCGCGTACTCGATCGGCAAACCCAGTTGGTCACTGGTGATCCGGGTGATGGCGAGGCCCGGCGTGCCCGGCGCCACACCCAGATGCCTGGCGGTCTGGGTGTCGATCGCCACCGCCCCCAGCCGCTGTTCGCCGTGTGCAGGGTAGTAGCCGCCCGACTCCAGCAGCCGGTAGATGGGCTGACCCTCGATCTGCTCCCTGCCGAGGATGGGGCGCAACGCTTCCGGGAAGTAGCTTTCATCCGCAAACAGCGGCAGCCCTGCGGCCGACACGAGCCGCCGGACGCAGAGCACCTGCCTGTCCGCATCGATCTGAAGGGCCTGTGCGACACGGTTATCTGCCCTTACCATCCGGTGATCCAAAATGACGATAACCGGTTCCAGGCCGCGCAGCGAGAGCTCTTCAGCGAACCCTGTCAGCGGCCCCAGCGTCTGCGCAAGCTTGGGTGGGGCCACGTAGGAGCCGCGTCCCCGCTGCCGGTAAATGCGTCCCTCTGCCACCAGGTCGGCGAACGCTTGTCTGACCGTGGTGCGACTGATCCCGTACTCCGCCGTCAGCTCCGACTCAGTCGGAATCAGCTTGTCCGGCTGCCACTCGCCGGTCGCGATCTTGCGCTCGATCGCCATCTTGAACTGTTGGTACAGGGGAATCGGTGACCGGGGATTGAGCGCCATACACCCTCGCCTCGCTATGCCCTACCTATGAACACACTGACAGCCAACACTGCAACGACTCCCAGGGAGACGAGCGCAAACTTCCAGTCGCCCTCGAGCAGATAGCCGAGCGCCGCGACCGCCACCCGAAACGCTGGCGTCACCATCAGCACGATCATGCCTGTGATCATGAACGCCATCGGATCGCCCGCGGCGAGCCCGGGGAGCAGCTGGCCAGCGGCAATCGCGGGGCTGCCTGCCGCCGGCGGATGCAGCATAAAGAGCCCCGTGCCGGTGATCATGAACAGCATGCTCAGGGAGAGTCCGATGATCAGTGTCATCTGGATCAAACGGTTGAGACGTGCGGTGTGGTGTCCCTGCGAATTCGTCAGCTGCATTTTGTCGATGCCTCCTATCGGAACCCGATGCCGACGGCCGACAGCGCCATCTGTAAGGCGAGAATCGCCATCACGCCTGCGAACATGCGGGCCAGTTGCTTGCTCCGCAGCCTTGGCCCGATGCGGGAGCCGGCCAGCGCGCCGATCGTGACGCCAATCGCCGTCGGCACGGCGATCAACGGGTTGATGTCACCCCGTGAATAGTAGATATAGGCGCTTGCGACCGCCGTCACGCCGATCATGAAATTGCTCGTGGCCGCCGCCGCCTTGATCGGGACGCCCATCCCCAGCGTCATCGCCGGCACTTTGATGGCACCGCCGCCGATCCCCAGCAGCCCGGAGATGTTGCCGGCGAGGAACGCCACCACCATGCCGACCGGCAGCCGCTTCACCCGGTACTCTACCGCATGGCCGAGGCGGGGATCGTAGAAGCTGGCATCGAGCGGGCCGGGCGGACCGTCGGCCTGAGCCCCTGCCGGGACGGGTGCGTCTTCCTTCCGCCGCCACAGGGAGATGACCGTCGGGGCCATCGACAGGGCGAACAGGCCGGCCAGGAGGTTCTTGCCCAGGTATGCGGCCGTCACCCCGCCGAGCACGGCCCCGACCGTTGTCGACAGTTCCAGGGTCATACCGAGCCGGATATTCGTGAGCTCGTCGCCGACGTAGGCGATAGCCGATGCGGTCGAGGTGGCGATCACTGCGATGATGCTGGCGCCGATCGCCGCTCTGATCGGCAGTCCCAGCAACAGCGTGAGCAACGGGATCAGGAAGACGCCGCCGCCGCTGCCGATCATCGCCCCGAACAGGCCACTGAACAGCCCGATCAGCAGAATCTGGACAAACATCGTACCACTCCTTGGCTTAGGCACGTCACCATATGACGTAATGTTATATTGTCATGACTATTATCGCACCAGGGGTTGCAAATCGCAATACAGTAGTCTTCCAGGGTTCTGCCGATCGGCAGGTGTGGGTGCGCTGAAATCGGGCGAGCCATGCAGTATAATAGAGCCTGCATGGAGGGGATGAGCGATGCCCGGCGAGGGAGAGACAAGCTTCACAAACCTGGCCCAGGTGGCAGCGGCCTCGGCCGTGCTCCGGAAGTTCGGCATGATGGAGGCGGAGGTGTCGGCCCTGTTCGCCGCAGATATGGCGGGGGTCTACATGCGCCTGAACACCCGGGGCGGCGGCGTGGCGCAGTATCAGCAGCGGGTCCTGCGTGACCGCCGGGCGAGCCTGATCGAGGTGGCGTGCTACCTCGTCAACCTCCGGGTGCCGCCCGACCTGCATAAGCCCAAGGCGATCATCCGGCGGCGCATGCACTGCCAGTACACGCTGGCCACGTATGTACCGGAGTTTCTGGCGGCTTGTGCCCGGGAGCACCCGGAGGATGCAGCCTTCTACGACTGGGCCGCAGAGCAAATCACACTGGTGTGCGATGCGTGCCTGCGTCCGGCCCCGAACCTCTCCAGTAAGGGGACCCGGTAGCCCACGAACAATCGACGCCCTGCACCACCTGGTGCGGGGCGTTTCCCATTGATCATCCGCGGGAATCTCTCCCACAGCTAACACATGTAAATACACGTCAAAATTAAAATCGAGCGATCAGGATGAATATTACGATCGAAGT
>JAQBPS010000339.1 GCA_028287415.1 Bacillota bacterium
GGTAAGGCCGCCACATGGACGGTCCCGACGCTGTAACAGGCAGACCCGTGCCCACGAAAGGGGGAGAAGGGCGGACTGGGGTTCCGCCCTTCGCTTCATATATGCTCAAACTGACCGGGATCACCAAGCGCTTCGGAACGAACGTTGCCAACGACCACATCGAGCTGGACGTGCGCCCGGGGGAGATCCACGCACTGCTCGGTGAGAACGGCGCGGGCAAGTCGACCCTGATGAACATTCTGTATGGGCTCTACACGCCGGATGAAGGCGCGATTATGTGGAAGGGCCAGGAGGTCCGCATCGCGAACCCCGGCCATGCCATCTCCCTCGGGATTGGTATGGTCCATCAGCATTTCATGCTGATCCCCGTGTTCAGCGTCGCCGAGAACATCGTCCTCGGGCGCGAGCCCGGCGGTGTTCAGATGAACATGAAGAAAGCGGTCGCCGATGTCAGAGCGCTGTCACAACGTTACGGCCTGCAAGTCGACCCGCTCGCCAAGGTGGAGCGCATCTCCGTCGGGCAGCAGCAGCGGGTTGAGATTCTCAAAGCCCTGTACCGGGGCGCCGAACTGTTGATCCTGGATGAGCCAACGGCCGTGCTCACGCCCCAGGAGATCGCCGAACTGGGCGAGATCATGCGCAACCTGGTCGCACAGGGCCGCACGATCATCATCATCACCCATAAACTCAAGGAGATCCTGCAGTTCGCCGACCGTGTCACCGTGATCCGCCGCGGCAAGTCGGTCGCCACGGTCGATGCGAAGGCTACGACCGAAGCGGAACTGGCGGCTCTCATGGTCGGCCGGCAGGTGAACCTGCGCGTCGAGAAGCAGGAGGCGAAGCCCGGTCGCCCGGTGCTGGAGGTCGAGTCGCTGTCCGCGATCGGCACGAACGGCGTCGCACAGCTGCGGGACGTCAGCTTCCAGGTGCGGGCCGGCGAGATCGTCGGCATTGCCGGCGTGGACGGCAACGGCCAGTCCGAACTGGTGGAGTGCCTGACCGGCCTCCAGCGGGCGCGGGGCGGCAAGGTCCGCCTGAACGGCAAGGAGATCACGCACCTGTCGCCGGGCCGTATCCGTGCGGCCGGTGTCGGCCATGTCCCGGAGGACCGGCAAAAGCGCGGCCTCGTCCTCGACTTCAGCGTGGCTGAAAATGCGGCCCTGGGCTCGCAGCGCAAGCACTCGTCCTGGGGCGTGCTCAACGTCCGCTCGATGACGCAGCTGGCGGAGCAGATCATCAAGGCGTTCGATGTGCGGCCGCCGCGCCCTGAGTACCAGGCCCGGTCGCTGTCCGGCGGCAACCAGCAGAAGGTGATTGTGGGCCGGGAGATCATGCGCGATCCCGATCTGATGGTCGCCGTGCAGCCCACCCGCGGCCTGGATGTTGGCGCCATCGAATTCATCCACAAGCGGCTGGTCGAGCAGCGCGATGCCGGCAAGGCGGTGCTGCTGGTTTCACTGGAGCTCGATGAAGTGCTCTCGCTCTCCGACCGGGTGCTCGTCATGTACAAGGGGCAGATCGTGGCGGAGGTACCGGGCCGTGAGGCGACCGAAGAGGGGCTCGGCCTTTTGATGGCGGGAGGTGGCACACGTGGTTAAGCAAGAGCGCTCCTGGCTCTCCGGGCTGCTGGGCGAACTGGCGGTGCCGCTGGCGGCCACCATCCTCGGACTGCTGGTTGGCACGATCTTCAACCTCGCGGCGGGCAAGGACCCCGTCGTCGCTTACGGCGCCTATGCCAAGGCGGTGGCCGGGCAGCCCCGCATGATCGGTGAGACGCTGGTCGAGGCGATCCCCCTGATCTTCACCGGCCTGGCGATCGCGCTGGCGTTCCGGACCGGCCTGTTCAACATCGGGGTGGAGGGGCAGTACCTGGTCGCCCAGGTGGCGGCGGCGTGGGCCGCTTATGCCCTGCCGCTGCCCGGCTGGCTGCACCCGGCCGTGGCGATGCTCGTCGGCATGGTGGCGGCGGCCCTCTGGGCGACGATCCCCGGCCTGCTCAAGGCGTACCGGGGCGTCCATGAGGTGATCAACACCATCATGATGAACTGGATCGGCCTGTTCTTGGTGCAGTGGCTGGTGGCGGGCCCCCTGCGGGCGCCCGGCGGCACGGGCGCTGCCACCCGGCCTGTTTTGCCGACCGCGGCACTGGCGCAGGGCCTGATCGCGGGTTCCCGCCTGCATGCGGGTCTCTGGATCGGCCTGGCGGCCGCCTTCGCGGTCTGGTTCTTCCTCTGGAAGACCCCGGCGGGCTATGAGATCCGGAGTGTCGGACTGTCGCCCGGCGCAGCCGAGTATGCCGGCATCAATGTTGCGAAAAATATTGTGCTGGCGATGGCCCTGTCGGGCGCGCTGGCCGGGCTGGCCGGTGCGGTTCAGACGTTGGCGCTTAATGGCAAGGTATATCAGCCGTCAGGCTTGCCAGGCTATGGGTTTGACGGCATCGCCGTCGCACTGGTGGGCAAGAACCACCCGGTCGGTGTGGTGTTCGCGGCGCTGCTGTTCGGGGCCCTGGCCCGCGGCGGCCCCATGATGCAGGCAGTGGCCGGCGTGCCCAAGGCGGTCATCTTTATCGTGCAGGGCACCGTCATCCTCTTTGTGGCGGCGGAGGGGCTGTGGCGCTTCCTGCGCACCCGCAGGGCAAAGGCGGAGGTGAAGGCGGCATGATCACGTTTATCACCCTGGTGGTTGCCACCCTGCATGCGGCGACGCCGCTCGTGCTCGGCGCCCTGGGCGGCGTCTTCTCGGAGCGGTCGGGCGTCATCAACATTGCCCTTGAGGGCATGATGCTGGTGGGCGCCTGGGCGGCTGTTTACACGTCGTTCCTGACCGGGTCGTGGCTCCTTGGCGTGCTGGGTGCGATCGTGGCCGGCCTGGTGGTCGCCCTCATCCACGCGGTCGTCTCGATCAACTTCAAGGCGAACCAGGTCGTGAGCGGCGTCGCCATCAACCTGCTTGCGGCCGGCTTTACGGAATTCATGGTGAGCCGGGTCTGGGAGAATGGCGGCCAGTCGCCGGCCGTGACCACGGTGCCGAATCTGTTTACGATCAAGCTGTTGACAACTGACGTCTCGATCAACTCGGTTGTGCTGATCGCAGTGGTGCTGGTGGCGGTGTCGCACTGGGCGCTCTGGCACACCGCCTGGGGGCTGCGGCTCCGGGCGGTGGGCGAGCATCCGCTGGCCGCGGATACGGTTGGTGTGAGCGTCTACAAGATGCGGTACTATGGCGTGCTGCTGTCCGGGGTGCTGGCTGGTCTCGCCGGGGCGACCATGTCGATCGGGCTGACCTCGCGGTTCCTCAACGGGATGGTCTCGGGCCGTGGCTTCATCGCCCTGGCGGCGATGATCTTCGGTAAGTGGAACCCGCTGGGGGCGGTGGCTGCCTGCTTGCTGTTCGGCCTGGCGGATGCGGCATCGATCAACCTCCAGATTGCCGGGGTGCACCTGCCGCAGCAGTTCCTGAGCATGGCGCCGTATGTGATCACGATGCTGGCCCTGGCCGGTGTGGTGGGTCGCTCATCGCCGCCCGCGGCTGACGGGATCCCTTACGACAAAGCGAGCTGAGTGACGAGGCGCCGGCAAATGCTGGCGCCTCGTTTTTCTACGCCAGCGAGAATGTCCGCCGCTACCGCACAATACCCCGCCTGACCTCGTCTCGCAAGATGAGGTCATTCTATTTGATACTGTAGGAGGGTATGTTCATGCGGAAACAGGCATTGCTTGCGATCGGCGCGGCTGCGATCATGGCTGTGGGCATCTCGGCGGGAAGCTTCGCCCTGTTCAGCGCACAGGCCGGGCCGTCCCAGGCGATTCTTACCGCCGGCACCGTGAACCTGAACAGCTGGCGTGACCAGGGCGACACCATTCCCGGCCCCATGTTCTACACGACCGCGGCAGAGGGCGCCACCAGCCCCGGCGGTGTGCCCGGCCTCTACCCGACCGGCCCCTGGGCCCCGGGCGACAACGTCA
>JAQBPS010000361.1 GCA_028287415.1 Bacillota bacterium
CACCGTGGCGGTCTTGAGGTGGTTGGTTTCCTTGATGGCGTAGATGACGTTGCGGACGTCCTGCCCCTCGCTGTGGCGGGAGGCGATCTCCCACAGCGTCTCGCTTTCCGCCACCGTGTACGTGGCAGCGACCGGAGCCTCAGTATGCCCCATGGTAAACACGGTCCGGGGGGCGACGATCAGCCCCGCCAGTACCAGGACGAGCATGAGCAGGCGGAGCGTGCGGGCCCGGCGCTTCTGCTTTGGGGACCGCCTGACGGGGTGGACGTACCGGTGCTGGATGGCTGCTTGCATCGTATTTTCCCTCCGTAACGAACGTATGATCTGCAAACATTTGTTCGCACCAAACTTAGCACGAATAGATGTTCGAGTCAATAGGTTGCCAGAAATTATTTCGAACAGGCGTTTGCACGAGTGCGGGCCTATGCTATAATCGAGGCAGGATTTAACAAAAGGCGGGGCGCTCACGTCTCGCATTATGTAATAGGAGGTGCCGCAGCTATGTCGGACGGCCTTAGCGAACGCCAGCGGCAAGTGCTCCAGTTTATCAAGGAAGAGATCCGTCTCAAGGGTTATCCGCCCTCGGTCCGGGAGATTGGCGAAGCGATCGGCCTCAGTTCCAGTTCCACGGTGCACGGCCACATGGCCCGCCTGGAGGAGAAGGGCTTCATTCGCCGGGATCCCACCAAGCCCCGTGCGATCGAAGTGCTGGACGAGCCCGGCGGCCTGCCTCGCAAGCGCACGGTCAACGTCCCGATCATGGGCCGTGTGACTGCCGGTCTGCCCATTCTGGCTGTGGAGAATGTGGAGGACCACTTCCCCCTTCCCGCCGACTTTGTCCGGGGCGACGAAGCGGACCTCTTCTTCCTCACCGTACAGGGCGACTCCATGATCGAGGCGGGCATCCTCGCCGGCGACAACGTGCTGGTGCGCAAGCAGCCCCAGGCGCAAAACGGGGACATCGTCGTCGGCCTGATCGAAGACGAAGCGACCGTTAAGCGCTTCTATAAGGAGCACGGCCACATTCGCCTCCAGCCCGAGAACCGGTTTATGGACCCGATTATTGTCCCCACCGTCCAGATTCTCGGCAAGGTGATCGGCCTTATCCGCCGCATGGAGTAGCGCTTTCCCTTGCATAGTCGAACGCCCGGTGCGATTCTCCTCGCACCGGGCGTTCTTTTTTTCGAGAATCAGCTACTGGCCGAGGAGACCGCCGGTGGGGTTGCCGTATAGGACGCTCTGGGCGCCAGCATTGACGCCCCCGGTGGCGAAGCCGCCTGGTGCGCCGCCCAGCGCCATCCGGCCGTCGGCCACGCCGTATGTCTGCTGGAGTCCGGCAGGGGCCGGCTGGTGGCTGTGGAGGAAGTTCTCCTGGGTCTGGCTGTTCAAGGTGGGCGCCTCGTACCAGCCCTGCTCATTCATGTACCGCCAGACCTCGTAACCCTGGTGGTTGCAGTTCGCAGCAGCGTTCAGGAGTGCGCGCCGCATGTTCGGGTCGGCACACTCCAGGCTCGCCCAGCTGGAGTTGCGGGCGGCGTTCTTGTGGCAGCACAGCATGCCGACCGCAACCTCGCGGTCGCTAAACGTGGCGTTAGCGTCCGGCCGGTACTCTGGTGGGTTCCGCAGACCGTAGTCGACCTGCTCCTTGCTGGCGTCGATCCGCGTGTTCGGCGGTATGGGCATGAATCGGCCGCCGCCGCGAGTGAGGCCGACCAGGTAGTTATACGACAGGATCTCTTCCTGCTGATGGCGCGTGATCATGTCCAGCAGTGCCGGGTTCGTGGTTTGGGTCGCGTACAGATTGAAGTGAGTGATCATGTTGAACTTTTCCAACAGGATCTCATGGACTTCCATTGCTTCGTGTGCGCTGAACGGCATGGGATCACTCCTCAGGAATTGCTGATACTACGATTACGGTCTCCCGTTCGGCTGCCGTTCATGCTTCCATCGCGCATCAGACCCACATGCAGATCATGGCTGAGAAATTTCTTGGCTTGACCCTATTCCCATCCTACAATCAAGGGTAGTTAGTAACAAAGGGTGATGGCATGGCCCATTCGTTCGCACACGTCGCTGCTTCGCTCGCCCGAGATCTGGACGAGGCGGGCATCGCTTATGTTTTCAGCGATAGCACGGCCCTGGCCCTCCATGGCGTGTCCGTAACGCCGGACGCGATCGAGGTGCGGGTCCAGTGGGACCGGTTTGACGCGGCCCGTGAATTGCTTGACGCCGCTCCCGCAGCACGCACTGCAAGCAGCGCAACCAGCCGGGCCGAGCGCTCTGGAGTCGGCATCCTGCTGAGCTGCCGCTATAACACCGTGGTTGCGGCTGACCCGGAGCGGGTGCCGGTACCGGTACAGGGCACGATGGTCTGGGCCGAGTCTGTCACTGCCTACCGGCGGGCGACCACTCCCGATGACCCCTTGCTGCCGGCCATCGAGCGGTACCTGACCGAACAGCAGCGGGAGCACAGCCATACCAATGAAGTCGCCTGGAACCAGAGCACTTACGACGCCTGGGTGCAGCGCTACGGAGCGCCCGCCGAGGCCGCCGCCCGCATCGTACGCGACCCCGCAGGACGCCTCGCACCGTTGAACGCCTACCTCGGCGACGTCGCCGGCAAGCGGGTGATCAACCTCCTGGGTTCGCACGGCTCCAAGGCGGTGGCGCTGGCGCTGCTCGGTGCCGACGCCGCCGTTGTCGATATCTCGCCGGGCAACGCAGTCTATGCGCGTGAGCTGGCAGCCGCCGCAGGCGTCAGTCTGCGTTATGTCGTTTCCGATGTGCTCGCGCTGCCTGATGCGGAACTGACAGGCGACTACGATATCGTCCTGCTCGAACTGGGTATCCTGCATTACTTTGTCGACCTGCGGCCGCTGGCCCGTGTCGTGCGGCAATTGCTGCGACCGGGGGGCCGCCTCATCCTCCAGGATTT
>JAQBPS010000376.1 GCA_028287415.1 Bacillota bacterium
GGTGATTGAGCGAAGTTGACGTAATCCAACGGCTTCAGATCGGAGACAGAGCGGC
This sequence comes from Bacillota bacterium, assembly GCA_028287415.1. GTDB lineage: Bacteria > Bacillota > Sulfobacillia > Symbiobacteriales > Symbiobacteriaceae > RYN-353. The sequence goes on from JAQBPS010000376.1 coordinate 56, forward strand.
ATTCAGCCTGTTATATAGCACACATGCGCAAACTGCCATTCGCACAGCCTTCCTCATCACCCGCAATAAACCCGCAGCGGAGGATGCGGTCCAGGAGGCGTTCGTGCAGGTCATCCGCACCATCGCAACGCTGCGAAATGCGGCGGCCTTCCGACCGTGGTTCTACCGCATCGTCATCAACACAGCAAAGCGCCTGTCACGAAACACCAATCGGTCCCTCCCCTTCGACCTGGACAGGCACGACCAGATCGACCTGACTGCGTTATCACCCGATGAGGCGGCCATTGGCAACGAGGAGATTAACGCGGTTCGGCAGGCGATTGCCGGGTTGAACGCGGTACACCGCGAGGTCATCATCCTGCGCTACTACACCGACCTCTCCGAGGAAGAGATCGCTGTCGCTTTGGGCGTGCCGATTGGGACAACAAAGTCGCGATTGCACAGGGCCAGAGCGGCCCTGCATGAGCATCTCGAAAGCCGCGTCCCGACGGAATACACGGGCCAGGAGGGGTGAAACGACTCATGACGGAAGAACGCAAGATCAAGGCAGCATTGCAGGTGGATGCGCGCCAGATGCCATTGCCGTCCGATCTTCTGGACCGGATTAATCAGCAAGCGGATCGCGTGCCCTCCGTTCGCCCTGGCTTTTGGTCACGCTGGCGTCTCGGTCCGAAGCTAGAACTGGTCGCCGTTTGCCTGTTACTGATCGCCTTCGTCGGCCTCGCCGCGGTGCGAAATCTCAATCACAGGCAGGCCCCGGCTGGTGGCAATCCGGGTTCGACCACCCACGTTGTCGCTCCCGACATGCCCGCCCGCCGGCTGTACAGTGGCGATACCAACGATGACACGCTGGCAGTCTCGGTGGTGCTTGACCGCCAGGGAACCGGGGATTGGCACGTTGTCACGGCAATCCAGAACGGCCCCGGCAGCACGGTGGAACTAGTCTACGAGTGCGACAACTTGATGAGGCTGGATCAGTCATTGATCAAGAAGGACTGCCTGCCGTTGCCAAGCGTGCTGCTCGAACCCGGGCAGACCAGGCGTGACGATTTGACCGTGCCCGGCAAGTATCAGGGGACGCCGACGACCGGTGCGTTGGTCTACCGGGTCCGGTCAGAGGGCAAGGAAGCGCCGTTCCGCACACTGACGGTCCCTATTCAAGAGGGCGTGCGACAGTGCTGTCCGGAGCCAAATTGGACGCCATCCTATATCGTCGCAAGGTTCCTTGCGGCAGGCGTACCGACGAAACTGGGCGATGAATCAGCAGTGAAACTCTTCGGGGCTACGCAGATACAGGCCGTCATTGCTGACGGCCAGAACGTTGACGTTTACGTTTTTGACACTACACTCCGTGCAGCGCTCGCACTCAAAACCATGCAAGACCCGCAGGCGCATATGGTGCAGTGGGCCGGTTCGCCCCAGTTCTTCCAGACGGGAAACCTCGTCATCCAGATTGACTTCAGCAATGCAGCAGCGGGTGAGAAGCTCAGAGCGGCGCTGTTCGGGGCAGCGAGACCGTAAACCGGCTGCCCTCCCCCGGGCTGGACTCGACCCGCACGCTGCCGCCGTGCACCGCGACCAGGCTCCGCACGATGGCGAGGCCCAGACCGCTGCCACCGGTGGTCCGGGAACGGGACTTGTCGGTGCGGTAGAAGCGGTCGAAAATGTGGGGCAGCGCTTCCGGGGGAATGCCCGGCCCAGTGTCGCTGACCTGGAGCAGGACTTCCTCCCCCTCCGCCCACGCCCTCACCGCAACCTGGCCGCCCGAGGGCGTATGGTGCAGGGCGTTCGACAGCAGGTTGACCAGCACCTGTTCAATGCGCCTGGCGTCGGCTACGATTGGCGGCAGGTCCGGCGCCACCTCCGCAACCAGCTCAATCTGCCTGGCTGTCGCCACCGGCTCCATGTGCTCCCGCACGTCTGCGACCAGCCCACCCAGGTCCAGCGGCGCACGTACCAGGGAGAGGACGCCGACCTCGGCCAGGGAGAGGTCCCGCAAGTCGCCCACCAGCGCGGACAGCTTCAGGACCATGTCGCTTAGATGAAGGACCTGCTCCGGACCGAGGGGGACCACGCCGTCCTGGATCAGCTCCAGGCGGCCCTGGAGCACCGCCAGCGGGTGCCGCAGTTCATGCGCGACATCGGCAAAAAGGTTGCGGCGGCCCTGCTCCTCGGCCTCCAGCCGTTCAACCATGCGGTTGAACGCCCGCGCTAAGGCCGAAACCTCGTCGTCGCCCTCCACGGGCACCCGCAGTGAGAGATCCTTCAGGTCGAGCCGCTCGACCGCATCCTCCAGGCGCCGCAGTGGGCGGGCAATGCGCCGGGCCAGCACGATGCCGGTCGCTGCGGCGATGGGCAGGGCAACAAGCGCGATCCGTATGCTGCCGGGGTGATCTGAACCGTGCCAGTACATCACCATGAACGAGACGACCAGCGTGAGCAGAGCGATGAGCACGAAGGCGCGCGCAAGGCGTCCGTACAAGCTGCGGCGGAAGGGGCGGCGCTTCCCCTTCCGAAACGATGGGCAACGCATGCTTCTCACCCCCGATCCGGCACGAGCTTATAGCCAATGCCGTGTACCGTCAGGATCAGGTCGTCAACGCCCACCTTGTGGCGAAGCCGGCTGATATGGCTGTCGATCGAGCGCTCGTAGCCCTCATAGGCGTAGCCGATCGCCGCCTCCATCAACTGAAGCCGTGAGAAAACCCGGTTCGGATTGCGGGCGAGCACGGCCAGCAGCTTGAATTCGGTGGGGGTCAGGGCGACCGACCGGCCCTGCCACGCCACAGTATGCCCGGCAAGGTCAACCGCGAGGTCGCCCAGGGAGACGACGTCGCCGGCGTCGGGCCCGGGACGGGTGCGGCGCAGCACCGCCCGGATGCGCGCTGCCAGTTGGCGCAGGCTGACCGGCTTGGGGAGGTAGTCATCCGCGCCCATCTCCAGGCCGATGATGATGTCGGGCTCCTCACTCCGGGACGTCAGCATGATGATGGGCGTGCTGCCCCTGGCGCGCACCTGTCGGGCGACATCAAGACCGTTTACAACCGGCAGCATCCAGTCCAGGACGATCAGGTCCGGCCTGTGCTCCGCCCACAGGCGCAGGGCCTGGGCCCCGTCGCCGGCCTCCAGCGTCAGGTAGCCCTCGCTGCGCAGGTATTCGCAAAGCACCGGGCGCAATTCCCGGTCATCTTCCACTATGAGGATCAGTTCGTTTGCCATAGAGCTTTGATTCTGGCACGGGGGAATCAACCCCTGCCGCCTCAACCGCCGACGTGGCTTCGCCACAAAACCTCAACATCTGTGCATCCTTCCCGCCAATTCGGGCTGTTACGCTAAAGCCTGAGCGGCCAGGCCGTGTCGCTGCTCGGTACGGCGATGCAGGCAACGGCACAGTCCTGGGTGGTGTGGGAAGTGCCCGGTTTATCGCCGGGGAGCCCCGTATTCAAGACTTGCTGCTGTTTACCCTCACGGGAACGTTTTTTGGCATGGGTGCCTCCCAGTTGTTGCCGGCCATTGTGAGCGACACGCTGCGCCAGGGGCCGCAGGCGCTGGGACTGGTCATGGGTGCCGCCACCGGCGGCCTCCGCAATCGCCCGGACCGGGACGAACAGGACGCCGTCCACCATGACGGGCCCCTGGTCGAACGTGACAGTCTTGCCGTCCACGGTT
>JAQBPS010000384.1 GCA_028287415.1 Bacillota bacterium
CGGGTCACTTCGGAAACCGGTTTTTGGGGTGCGCACAAGAAAAGGCCAGCACGTTTTGCGTGCTGGCCTTTTCTTGTGACCTCAGAACGTCAGCCTCAGCGGGGCTTCAGCTTTTTCGCGAGATGAGCGAAGTCCGCCCGGTCCATCAGCTCAATTCGCAGCCCGGGATGCTGCTGGCGCAGCGCTTCGATCTGCCGCAGTTTCCGGTTCATCAGGTGCGGCTTCTTCGTCGTCACCTCGATATACAGGTCGAACTCGGGCAGGTAGAAGTCCGGGCTGAAGCCGACCTTCACCGTGCCGTCCTCGTTCTCCCGGAGCACGAAGGTGCGCGGTTCATACTCCCACTTGATCCGGTAGAAGTCGAGCAGCCTGGCGAAGTCCTCCTCGCTGGGGTGTGCGAAGCGGCGCCGCTCCGTCGTCTCCGCCATCACATCTTCCCGCAGCAGCCCGATGAACGGCAGGTTCCGGTACCGCTCGCGGAAATCCAGTCCATAGCCGACAACGAACAGGTCCTTGACATCAAAGCCGGTGTACGGGACGGGCAGGTCATGCATCAGCCGCAGGCCGGACCGGTCGATCAGAGTGACGACCGCGATGCTCCGCGGCTGCCGGGCCCGCAGCTGGGAGAGGAGGTAGCCGATCGTCAGCCCGCTGTCGATGATGTCCTCCACGACGAGTACATCGCGCCCCTGAATGTCGTCCTGGAGGTCCTTGACGATCTGCACCCGGCCGGAAGAGCCGTAGGATGCGACGGCCATGTAGTCCATGGTGACCGGCAGCCGCAGCGCCCGGGCCAGGTCGCAGCCGAAGAAGACCGAGCCGCGCAGCACGCTGACGAGGCTGAGGCTCCACCCGGGATCCGCCTGCCACCGGGGCAGGTAGTCCGTCGTGATCGTGGCGGCCAGCTCCGCTACCCGCTGCGCGATCCGCTCTTTGGTGAACAGGACTTCGGCGATGTCGCCCGTGAGATCCGTGGGTGTTGATGACATGGTCAGAGCAATCCCCTCCTTGGCATGCGTGCCGTTATTTTCGATGTTCGCTGTTGCAGGGGGGAACCCTGCCTTTCATTCCGGCAGGAGCCAGGCATCAGCATGTGGAAGTTTCGTTCCAGAAAGCATTTCCCCATGAAGGAGGCGCGACAGCGTGCAGTTTCGCCGGCTTGGCAACAGCGGTCTCAAGGTTTCCAACCTCTGTCTGGGCACAATGGCCTTCGGCCGTTGGATTGATGAGGACAGTTCCGCCCGTGTGCTCGACGCAGCCCTGGATGCCGGGGTCAACTTTGTCGACACCGCAGATGTTTACGGCAAGGGCATGGACAACGACACCCCGGACCAGAAGGGCGAGTCCGAGGCGATCCTCGGCAGCCTGCTGGGCGCCCGCCGCCAGCGGCTGGTCCTGGCGACCAAGGTCCGGGGCGAGATGGGGCGGGGTCCCAACGAGCAGGGGCTCTCCCGCGGCCATATCATGGCGGCTGTGGATGCCTCGCTGCGGCGCCTGCGCACCGATTACATCGACCTCTACCAGTGCCACAGTTTCGACCCCAACACCCCGATCGAAGAGAGCCTGCGGGCGCTCGATGATCTCGTCCGGCAGGGCAAGGTCCGCTACATCGGCTGCTCGAACTTTGCCGCCTGGCAGATCGCCAAGGCGCACGGCATCAGCGAGCGGCTGGGGCTCGCCCGGTTCGTTTCGGTCCAGCCGCAGTACAGCCTCCTGGTGCGGGACGTCGAGGGGGAACTGCTGCCGTTCTGCCGGTCGGAAGGGGTCGGCGTGATTCCGTACAGCCCGATGGCGCGGGGTCTGCTCACGGGCAAGTACCGCAAGGGCGAGGAGCCGCCGGCGGGCACCCGGGCTGCGGCCGGCGAGAAGCGTCTGCACGCGCTCATGTCTGATGAGACCTTTGACCGCGTGGAGCGGTTCCGGGCGGCCTGCACGGAGTGGGGCCTCGCCATGCCGCAGGTTGCGACTGCCTGGGTGCTGGCCAATCCGGCCGTCACGTCCGCCATCGTTGGCGCCAGCAAGCCTGAGCAGGTGGCCGATGCGGCTGCCGCCGCCGAGCTTCAGCTCAGTGCCGAACAGCTGCAGACCCTTGACCAGATCTTTGCTACCCCCCGTGGATAGTAGCGTTCGCCGCCCGTCACTCACTGAAGTCAGCCGTTTCTTCCTGTGGCTGGGCGCTGTTTCATGGGGCGGCATGTATGCGATTCTCCCCCGGGTCAAAACGGAAGTATCCGAGCGGGGCTGGATGCCGGCGGACGATTTCGGCCCGCTGATGGCGGCGGCCACGCTCGTGCCCGGCCCCAGCTTCGTCTCCATGGCCGGCCTGATCGGCTACCGGACCCGTGGTGCGGTGGGCTCGCTGGTGGCAATGGTCTCCCTGCTGATCCCGCCCACCGTGCTGGTGGCCGGCGCCCTGATCTTCCTGGCATCCGGCCCGGCGATGGGCGCCCTGGCCCCTGTGATCCGGCTGGTGACGGTCGCCATGGCGGGCGTACTGCTGGGCAACGCCTGGAAGCTGATGAGCGCTGCGCCGATGCGTGCGATGGGACTCCTGCTCTTCGTTGCCACCGGGGCGGCCGTGCTGGCCGGCCTGTCGGTCGTCTGGACGGTCATCATTGCGCTGGTGGCGGGCCGCTTGCTGCTGGGGGGTGAGCGGGCTTGACGCTCTGGTCGATTTTCATCACGATGGTCGGCGCCGGTCTCTCCGCCGTGGGCGGGGCCTGGGGGACCATCGCCGCCGCCCAGTCCGCCTGGGTCGGGCCGGGCATGCTCAGCCCCAGTCAGTTTGCGCTTGCGGTCAGCGTCGGGCAGATCACCCCGGG
>JAQBPS010000393.1 GCA_028287415.1 Bacillota bacterium
CTTCCCCACGCTCGTCTTCGGCACCTCAACAATAAAAGCCACGTAATCAGGAATCCACCAGTCCGCAAACATCCCCTTCAGAAACGCCCGGATCGCCTCAGCTGTCAACTCGGCCTCAAGGCCCGGCTTGGGCACCACGCATGCCAGCGGCCGCTCCTGCCACTTGGGGTGCTGGCACGCCACCACCGCCGCCTCCGCCACCTGCGGGTGCGCCATGATCGCGTTCTCCAGGTCGACCGTCGAGATCCACTCGCCGCCGCTCTTCACCAGGTCGGCTACCCGGTCGACGATCTGCATGTAGCCCTCGCTATCGACCGTGGCGACATCGCCGCTATGGTACCAGCCGTCCCGGAAGGTCGCCCTGCTGCGCTCATCCTGATCATACGCATCGGCAATCCACGGACCGCGGAGCACTACCTCGCCCATCTCCTTGCCGTCCCAGGCGACCTCGGTGCCGTCCTCCCGCTCCACGCGCATCTCCAGTCCCGGCACCAGCAGTCCCTGCTTCGCCTTGCGCGCCATCTTCTGCGGGACAGGCTCCGCCTGAAGCTTCTCCTTGAGCCGGGCCACGTGGGTGATCGGCGCCGCCTCCGTCATGCCGTAAGCGTGCAGGAACGGGACACCCAGCTTCTGCTCGTAAGCCTCGATCAGCGCCCTGGGCGCCGCCGCACCCCCGCATACGGCCCGGGTGATACTGGACAGGTCATAGCCACCCTTTTCCATCGCCTGGAGCACGCCCATCCAAACCGTCGGCACGCCCGCCGCCAGGGTGATGCGCTCCGACTGGATCAACTGGCACAGCGTGGCGGCGTCGGGCCGGGGTCCCGGCAGCACCTGCTTCGCGCCCATCCAAACTGCGGCAAAGGGCAGCCCCCAGGCGTTCACATGGAACATCGGCACGACGGGCATGACGGTATCGACTTCGCTGATGCCGATTGTGTCCGCGAGGCAGATCGTGGTGCTATGCAAATAGATCGCCCGGTGGGAGTAGCTGACGCCCTTCGGCATACCCGTCGTGGCGCTGGAGAAGCACATGCCGGCCTCTTCGTTCTCATCCACGTCGGTCGGGAAGCTGAAGTCGGGGGAGGCCTCAGCGAGCAGCTGCTCATAGCTATACACGGGCGCCAGCTTTGTCTCGGGCAGGTCCCCGTCTGCCATGATCACATACGCCCTTACGGTCTTGAGCTCCGCTTGCACGGCCTCCACCAGCGGGACAAGGTCCGCATCGATCAGCAGCACCTGGTCGCCCGCGTGGTTGATCACGTGGGTGAGGTGTTCCGGGGGCAGGCGCAAGTTGACCGTATGAATGGATGCACCCATGCACGGCACCGCGAAGTAGGCCTCAAGATGGCGGTGGTGATTCCACGCCAGCGTCCCGACCCGCTGGCCCCGCGTCACGCCCAACTCCGTCAGGGCCGACGCAAGCCGGCACGTGCGCTCGTAATAGTCCCGGTACGTATAGCGGAACAATCCTGCCTGCGTCCGGGAGACAATCTCTTTGTCGGGGAAATACCGTCTGGCCCGCTCCAACATGGTGTGCAGCGTCAACGGATACCGCATGGTCAAACCCGTCTACCCCCTTCTGCTGTTTGAAGCCGAAAAATTAGGCTGTCGATATCAATTTTATATTTTGACGGATTATCCTGCTATATAAGAAAAAGCCGCCTCCCATTCTGCGGGAGACGGCGTTCGGACTATTTCGGTCTAATGGCGGACCATCGGCGTTGCACTGCCATCGGGGTTGTACGTGTAGAACCCGCGACCGGTTTTCTTGCCCAGATACCCCGCCTGTACCATCTGCACGAGCAGTGGGCACGGACGATACCGGGGATCCTTGAAGCCGTCGTACAGCACATTCATGATCGACAGGCAGGTATCCAGCCCAATGAAGTCTGCCAGGGTCAGCGGACCCATGGGGTGGTTCATGCCCAGCTTCATCACCGTGTCGATTTCCGCAACCCCGGCAATGCCCTCATAAAAGCAGAACATCGCCTCGTTCAGCATCGGCATCAGCACCCGATTTGAAATAAAGCCCGGGAAATCGTTGACCACCGCCGTCGTCTTGCCCATCTGCTCCGCCAGCCCATTGACGGCGGCGTAGGTCTCATCCGACGTGGCGATGCCGCGGATGATTTCCACCAGCTTCATCACCGGAACCGGATTCATAAAATGCATGCCGATGAACCGTTCCGGCCGCCCGGTGGCCGAGGCCAGCTGCGTAATCGGCAGGCTGGAGGTGTTCGATGCCAGGATCGTATGGGCGGGACAGAGGCCGTCCAGCTCCCGGAAGAGCGCCAGCTTGATCGCCAGGTTCTCAACGATTGCCTCGATGACCAGGTCGCATTCAGCGGCGGGCGCCAGCGACAGCGTGCCGGTGATCCGACCCTGGATCGCCTCCACCTCCGCCGCCGTCTTGCGGCCCTTCTCCACGTCGCGGCCCAGATTTTTTGCGATGCCGGCCAGGCCCTTGTCGACAAAGCGCTGCTCCACGTCCCGCAGGTAGACCTTCAGGCCCGCCTGGGCCGCCACCTGAGCGATGCCCGCGCCCATCTGTCCGGCCCCGACCACCATCACCGTTACGATTGCCATAGCAAGTGGTGCCTCCTTAGCCGACCTTGATCACCGTAGCCTCGCCCTGGCCGCCGCCTGAGCAGATGGCTGCGAGGCCGTAGCCGCCGCCCCTGCGGCGCAGCTCGTAAATCAGGTGCATCAAGATCCGGCCACCGCTCGCACCGATCGGGTGCCCGAGGGCGACCGCACCGCCGTTCACATTGACGATCTCCGGGCTGACCTCCAGCAACTGCGTGCTGGTCAGGGCAACCGCCGCAAACGCCTCGTTGATCTCGACCAGGTTCAGGTCCTTGGGCGTCAGCCCCGCCTTCTGAAGCGCCTTCAGGCCCGAGCGGGCCGGCACCGTATGCAGGTACTTGGGCGCCTCCGAATGCTGCCCCTGGCTGACGACCGTCGCCAGGATCTCCAGCCCCAGGGCGGTCGCCCGTTCCCGGGACATGATCACGAGGGCGCTCGCGCCGTCCGACAGCCCGGGGGCGTTGCCCGCCGTGATCGTGCCGTCCTTCTGGAAGGCCGGCCGCAGCCCTGCCAGCTTCTCCAGGGAGGTGTCGCGGCGCAGCGACTCATCCGCGCTGACGAGCATCGGCTCACCCTTCTTCTGCGGCACGGGAACGGTCATTACTTCTTGCATGAAGAGTCCCTTGTCCCACGCGGTGATCGCTCGCTGGTGACTGCGCAGCGACCACTCATCCTGCGCTTCACGGGAGATGTTGAACTCCGCCGCCACCTCCGAGCCATACAGCCCCATGTGGCAGTCGCCGAACGAGCACCAGAGCCCGTCGTGCACCACGGCGTCCACCAGCTGGGCGTCGCCCATGCGGTAACCCCACCGGGCCCTCGGCAGCAGGTAGGGTGCGTTGGTCATCGACTCCATGCCGCCGGCCACCACCACGTGTGCATCGCCGGCCCGGATCATCAGCTCCCCCAGGTTGACAGCCCGGAGTGAAGAAGCGCAGACCTTGTTCACGGTCTCCGACGGCACGGAGTCGGGCAAACCACCCTTACGGGTCGCCTGACGCGAGGGAATCTGGCCGGCGCCCGCCTGCACCACCATGCCCATAAACACATTATCAATCTCGGTCTCCCGGCCGGTCAGCCCGCTGCGGCGGACAGCCTCTTTGATCACGACGCCCCCGAGATCGGTCGCTGACAGGTCCTTCAGGCCGCCACCAAAGCCGCCGAACGGCGTGCGGACGGCGCTGACGATCACCGCTTCTCGCTCCATAGCGCTACCCCTCCTACCAAACATCCGGTAGATCAACGCGAGTAAACTAACCATGATTATAGCGCAAAGGCAGCAGTTATGGCGTTTCAGTTGGCAGCGGCTTGCCCGCCGGCAGGCAGAAGACGAACAGGTGCTCGATCTGCGCCGGAGCGAGCTGCAGGGGTGCCAGCAAGGGTTCACAACGGGCGGGCAGGCCGACATGCAGTTCCGCGCAGCCCCGGGACCGGGCTTCGGAAAGCGCACAGGCGAGCAGGTCGGCGGCCGCGTCCGGCGTCCCCTCAAGTCGCCGGACGATCGCCCAGCGGCCGGTGAAGGTCAGATTCATAAGGCCGTCCAGTTTGCCCGCGCCTGCCACCACCCACAGGTCCGGTAGCGCCCAGTCCTCGTCGTGCGCCGTATGCACGGTCCAGGCGGCATCGCGGGCGCAAATCACGTCAGGCTGATCCCGCCGGAAGGCCGCAATACCGGGTGCATCGTCGGAGCAGGCGCGCCTGGCCCGGGGCGGGGCGGGGCCGTCCAGTGCCACGAAGGGCAGATCACCGACGACGATCCAGCCCCCGCGGTTCACAAACCCGATTTTCTGGAACACCCGGTGGGCCCGGCGGTTACCCATGTCGCTGAGCAGGTAAACGGTTGTGTCAGCCCTGTGCGCCCGCAGCTGCTCGACCTGCGCCCGGAGAAAAAGGGACCCCAGCC
>JAQBPS010000399.1 GCA_028287415.1 Bacillota bacterium
AGTAAGCCTGCTGTGCCTGCATCAACGCATCCAACCGGTCGTCCATCTGTTTCCGTCCACCTCTCCGCTAAAGGGCCTGCCCGTACTGATGCTCCAGCCTGTTGAGATTATACGCGGATACCACCCGCTCCACGATGTGGATGATGTTTTACCCACCAGCCCCTCCTTCTCCTGCTTGCGGAAAAACGAGCGAACACAACTTCGTATCACCATGCAAGTTGTTTGTATGGTATAATGCCCAAGGTGCTACTACTTAAGTAAAAATATAGCAAAGGAATGTGAGATCATTTGAAGAGACTCATCGCAGCCGCCACCCTCGCGTTCACGCTCCTCGGAACCGGTGCCGCCCAAGCGTCAACCATCCACACCGTGGTACCAGGGGACACGTTGTCGGCAATCGCCGTGCAACACCAGGTGCCTGACAACGTGATTCGCAGAACCAACGGCCTGACCAGCGACCGGATCAACGCCGGGGCGTTCCTGCGGATTCCCGAAACATACGTTGTGAAGAGCGGCGACACCCTGTGGCAGATTTCCCAGCGCAACAGCCTGCCGCTGGACACAGTCCGTTCCGTCAACAACGCTTCGGATGCACTGCGTGTCGGCCAGGTGCTGTACCTGCCCACCACGCTCAGGAACGTGATCAACTTGAGTGCGGCCGATCTGGACCTCTTCGCCCGCCTGGTCAGTGCCGAAGCGAAGGGCGAGCCAGCGAACGGGCAAGCGGCCGTGGCCAGCGTGGTTCTGAACCGGGTAAAATCGCCAGACTTCCCGAAGACCGTGCACGATGTGATCATGGCGTACTCCGGCTCGGTGCCTGCGTTCTCGCCGGTGGCGAACGGGCAGATTTCCCAGCCTGCCGTTGCGTCGGCGAAGGAAGCGGTGCGGACCGCCCTCCTCGGCTATGACAACTCCCTTGGTGCAGACTACTTTTACAATCCCGCTTTGACCGGGGCGGGCAACTGGATCCGCACACGGTCGGTCACGACGACCATCGGCAATCACCGGTTTGCGCGATAGGCACATAAAGAAAGGTCGGGCTCATGCCCGACCTTTCTTTTTTCCATGTTAAATCGGCAGACTGGTCGCCACGTTCAGGTCCGCTGAGTCACCGCCATAGTACTGCCAAATGGTCGGATCGATGCCTCCGAACTTACCGGGACTCGGAGGGCTGAAGGACACAGGGGCTGAGGGCGGCGGCGAGGTCGAATCGACGAGCCACGAGGCCAGCCATGCGACCGTCGCAGGTGCAGCGGTGGCGGTGGTCGAGCCCATAATGGTCTGCCATTCATTGGGGGAGCTGTAAACGCCGACCTTGTAGCCAAGTGATTGCAATTGGGTGACGAATGACTTGTACACGGCGTAGTTCAAGTCAATGTAGTTGCTACGGTCAGGCGTGGCCCACCCGCCCTGACCGCTCTCAACATCGCCAAACAGCGTTTTGCTGCCGACCTGGACGTTTGCGTGCCACGCTTGATTAAACGCGACAGCCTGAGCGGTCCCCCACGCGGCCGCAGTGTTGGTGGTCCAATCGCAGTTAGGATCACGGGCAGGACCCAGGATAAACCAATAGGCGTACGTCTGGCTGGGGCCGACAGCAGTCGCTGCGGCCGCGTTGAAAAACTCAAGATCAGCACTGGTGCCGCGCCCAAGACGCCCAACATAGAAATTCGTACCAGAGGACCAGCTTGCAGTCGCCGAGTCGCACCCGTAATACAGAGTCATATGAATCACCCCTTCTAATCTGATCCTTCGATTGTTATGAGTCTAGTGATACTATATAAAACTTTCGACCGTTACGCCTAAAGCAGCGAGTGCTGCGCCAGCGTCTGCAGCGCCATGAGATTGGACGACTTGTAGAAGGCCCGGTCCAGGGCCGCCGCCGCAAATTGCTCGCCGCTCGACGACAGGTCCTGCAAGGTCGGCGACTTCGTAATCCCCTCCCACTTGCCCGGGCGCAGCCACGTCTTGGCCTTCCCTTTCTCCTTGGCCTCAAAGCCGCACGCTTCGATCAGATAAAGCATCAGCATGGCGGCCGCTTCCCAGGCCTTCCTCCCGCCTTGGTGCTGCTGCCACTGCTCCCGCACGTTGGCGGCCAGTCGCCGTACCTGCTCCAGCTGCGTGCCCCCCAGCCCGGTGATGCCCGGCGTCGTCGGATTCGCCAGGTCTGCGATGAAATCCGTCGCGATCTCCACGCAGAAGGGATCGGCGACCACGGGGTCATCAGCGCTGGTCGGGGCGAACGCATAGAGCGTCTGCTCGAGGAGACCCGGCCGGTCCTCGAAGACCGGGTCCGCCGCGAAGGCCCACCGGGCACAATCCGGAATCTCCTCCTTCAAGACCCCGTTCAGGCCCCATACGATCACATCCGCATAATCGGTGGGTGTGAGCTGCGCCTTCACAATGGAACTGTTAAAGGCCGCCAGTACCTTGTCGTCGATCTTGTGCGGGTCGCAGTTGATGCGGGCGAGATAAGCCCGGGCCGGGTCGAGGCGCGGATACAGGCTCTCCGGCAATTCGCCCTTGGCAGCGCACAGTCGCAGCCCCTTGATCACGTGGCTGTCCTCCATGCCCGCCGAGTTGAGCCCCAGCGCCTGGGCCACCGCCTTGTCCGCCTCCGGAACGAAGAAGGAGGCCGTCATGGAAACTTGCTTGCAGTAGAACTGCTTCACCACCTGAATGACGTCCTTCACCAGCGTGCCGATCGCCTGCAGCGGCTCCGGCTCCGCCCAGTCGCCGTAAGGCCCGGCGGCTGACAGGACCTTCAGGTTCTGCCAGTCCGCGAACCGGGTGCGGGCCAGCTTCTCCGCATCCGCTGCCCGGTCCTTCAGTGTCTCCCCGGCGCCGGCCTGGCAGAAGAACGTGTACTCATACTGGTAGGTCTGGAGCCGCACCGTCCCATATGCCTGGCCATCGTCAAACTCCACGCCGACGAAAAGGCTGGCGCAGATCCTGGTGATGTCGCCCGGCTTCACGCCCGGCTGGGTGCCACCCTGCGCCCCGAAACAGGAGACTCGGACCGGCCACTCAACCGGATCGCCTGCCTCATGGGCCAGTTGGCTGGAGAACGGGGAGATCATCTGCAGCAGGAATTCCACCCAGGGCGAGACCAGGCTGGGCTGGAGGCCCATCTCCGGGGTGCGGATCACGACGATCGGCGGGTTTGTGTCCTTACCGACGCCGAACCGGATGAGGGAGAGCCATGGACCCTCGCCACTCAACGGCGTCTTGGTCTTGCCTGGGCCACTCTCGTTCAGCAGCTGCTGCAGCTGGAAGTAGCGAAGAACGGGGACGCTTGGCTTCGCCGGGGTGTGGTCCGCCTCCATGAAGACCCCGATGGCGCGGGAGAGAATCTGTTCCGGCAGTAGGCCGGCATCCGGCATGGCGGTCGGGGAGACCAGGATGGTCGGCTTGATCGTCACCCCATACTGGCTCCGCGGCCACTGGAGAATCGGATCGCTATTGCCCACTTTATTGCGTTCGATGAGGATCACCGGGCGTGCGGCATTCCCGCTGGCTTTTTCCTGGTCGATCACAGCCTTGAGCCGGGCGTTCACCTCTTCGTCCATGAAGCCCAAATAGACGTCAATTACTTTCGGCATGGCTTTTTCCTCCTTATGTGCAGCTCAGTGCTGCCAGATGTCAAACCGCCACTTGGTGTCCGGGATAAAGGCCAGGGGCGCCGGAGTGACATTGCAAAGGTTGAGGGTCGC
>JAQBPS010000405.1 GCA_028287415.1 Bacillota bacterium
CGACTGCCCGCCGCCAGCAAAGCTTGCAGCGGTCTCCGGATCAGTAAAAGCGACGCCAAATCGCTGATCTTCGTGCCGAAGCTGCATGGTGTAGGGCCCCGAACCAGGTTCCTTGAATGGAAGGAAGAACTCCGTAACATTCCGGGCCAACTGTGGGAATACCTCAGCCGGGTCAGCGTTACCTTCCGTCACTGCTCGGATCCAGCCTCGTACCACCGCTGCGTCCACCAGGCAGTTCCTCCCTCATCGGACATTTATCGTAACGTCGCCCGCAACTTCCCCAGCAGTATATACGCTGAGTAAAGCCTGACGGTTCGATGATCGATATCGTCCTACGGTGCAGAGAGAGCGATTTCCTGGTCAACCTATGTGATCCGGGCAGTGCTCTGGTGGTTCACCCGTTGCCCTTGGAGGCAGCCGAGGGGTAGAGCGCCCCATAAAACGAAGGCATTTGATCATAGGCGGACTCCCGGGGGTCGCCCACCGGCTCACGCTGGATCAGCGGTACCGCAGGCTCGGTCATGGCTGACTCGGGCTCCGGCAGCACCACCTCCGCCCGCCTCGGACGGAACAACTCCGCCCGCTCCCGCCCTGACACCGGCTCCGACAGCACCGCCAGCGGCCCGGCAAGTGCGGGCACCGGCGCCGGCCGCGCCGGCAGATCCGCCGGCGGGGGCACGGCACTCAACATCTCGGTGGCACCGAGGAGGGTCGCCCCGGGATGGACCCGCAGGATCCGGCAGACCGTGTCGCCGTACAGGCGGCCCGTCGGGAGCAACTCCAGCAGATCGTCCACGTGCACGTTGCCATGAACCTCCCCCGCAATCTGCAGTTCATCAGCGCGGATATTGCTCACGCACCGCCCCCCGGGACCGATGATCAGCCGGCCGGTGTGGTAAATATCGCCCTCCACCCGCCCGCGAATCTCCAAGTCGCCGCCCGAGGTAATCTCCCCCCGGATATGTACGCGATGCCCCAGCACCGACCAGTCATCGTCCCGCCGGCGCACCAGGCGCATCAGTCGTACCACCTGCTTCCATAATGCGAAAGCCTGCTTCTCCCACTTCACTAGCGCCACGTCCTTCAAGCAGTCGTCGTGCTGTGCTCCGTCCACGACACGGGCGCTGGTGCCCAGGACCGGGACGCCCATGCAGCGAAACCACGGCTGTTCGCCGTCCCCGGATCGGCCGGCACCGCCCCCTGCGACAGGTGCGGCAGCAGGTACCGCGCCAACGAATGGCCGCCGCCCCCGACGAGCAGGAGCGCATCAAAATCCTTCACCTGCCAGGCCGACTGCACTTCCACCAGCAGTTTCGTCGCCAGCTGCCCGAACGCCCGCTCTCGCAGCGCGGTGATGTCGACCCGCTTGCCGGCCAGGCCGATCTCGCCCCGGATGATGGACTCGTCCAGCGCGTATGTCTCCCGCTCAACGCCGTGCTCCGCAAGCAGCCCGCCGGCGACCTCCTCATAGGCCGTCACCAGGCCGACAGGGATTGTCCGGCTCTGCTCCTGCACATACTCGCCATCCTGAATGGTGACCAGGTCGGAGGTCCGGAAGCCGACATCGATCACGCCGGTACGGCCCTGAAGCAGCGCCGCACCCTCGCGCACCTTGCCCCGGGGATCGAGCACCTGCGACCAATAGGCGCCAAGCGGCTGAGGTACTACGGCGACCCGATCGATCCGGATCGTGACCTCCTCACTGCCCTGGGCGGTGAGGCGGACGACCCGGTGTTCCCCCTTGACCTGGCGGAGCAACTCCTCCGTCAGGTGCATCCGCCCCGGCGGCAGGCCAGTCACCACGGAAAAGCTATTGAGCGGCTGCGGGCAGAACAGGCTGAGCGCCGTCAGCAGCAGCACCTTGAAGTCGTTCCCCTCCACCCTGGTCGCGGACAGGCCCCGGTGCGCCAGCCGCGAATGGCGGATCGCAAGGTTGCCGACGAAGTAGATCTGTCCGTCGATCATCACCCGCATGTCCTCTGTCTGGGCTGGCGGCTGAAGGCCGATCGGCGGCAGGAATTGGGCGCTGCCGTCACCGACGACGCTGGGGAAGAGATACCCCTCCTGACCGTCGGTGATCTTGACGAACCCATAGCCAATGTCGATGCCGATACATCTGTCCATGCGGTGGCCTCCCTCTCGCTGCCTAGCGCCGGCGGCGTCCGCCGGCCCTGGCTATCCCAGGAAACTTTGCCTCTCGTAACAGTTTTCCTGCGGTTTCCACGAAAATGGGGACCGTGGTCTCAATAAAATGGGCGAATAGTCCCATGCCACCACGTCAAACGCCCCGCCTCCCAGAGCGGGCGACAGGGCGCCATGTATCGACCCGAGGCCAGGACTACAGGACCGGGCTTGACCCGCCATCGACGTTGACAGCCGTGCCCGTCACGTAAGAGGCGGCGCCGGAGGCAAGAAAAGTGATCACGTTCGCTGCTTCCGCCGTATCGCCGATGCGCCCCAGGGGCCAGCTCTTGCCCATGCGGGCGGAGTACTGCTCCCAGGTAAGGTCGGGGGCATTCTTCTGCCAGCCCCGCTCGATTTGTGCGCTGCGGATCAGGCCGATGCAGACGGCGTTGACGCGGATGCCCTCAGGGCCCAGGTCCCGGCTCATCGCCTTGGTCAGTGCGAGGCCCGCCGCCCGGCTGACCGAGGACGGCAGGGAGCCCGCGCCGGGCGCCTTGCCGGCGATCGCAGTCACGTTGACGATCGCCCCGCCCCCCGCCTGCTTCATGTGCGGGATGGCGGCCCGGGAGCAGCGGACGGCACCGAGCAGCTTCAGATTCATATCGGGCAGCCAGGTGTCGTCGGCGACCGCCTCGAAGGGGACCGCACCGGCGGCACCGGCGTTGTTGATGAGGATATCCAGGCCGCCGAGCTGAGCGGCCACCTGCGCTACCGCCCGGGCGCACGCCTCGGCGTCGCTGACGTCAGCCGAGATGGTCAGGGGTGCCGTGCCCGCCTCCTGGCGGATGTGGTCAGCCGCTCGCCGGAGCTTCTCCTCACTGCGGGAGAGAATCGCCACGCGGGCGCCCTCCCGGGTCAGCCGGAGCGCCGTTTCAAGACCGATGCCCTCGCTGCCGCCCGTCACCAGGGCGACCTTGCCGTTTAGTTTCAAATCCATGATGAAAATCCCTCCCCCGTTACCTTACCATACCCGTACCACTTAATCCTTCCGCTTGCGGCGAGCGGCCTCCGCGTCATCCGCGTCAATATAAAGAACCCCACTCGCGCCCCTAAACCTTAATCATCTGGTGGTACACTGCCTCTACCGGGAAATACAGTCTCCAAAGGAGCGAATGCCCATGAACCACCAGAGCGAGCTAACCACCTTTGCAATTATTACGGACCCCCACCTGGGCTTGGATGAATCCGAGAACGGCTGGAAGATGCACCAGCACGGCGAGGTACTCCTGCGCGGACACCTCCGCCTTGCCTTGGAAGGCGGAGCGGAGTTTGTGCTGATGCCGGGCGATCTGACCAAGGACTCTGAACCCTGGAACCACATGGCAGCGCGGCAGATTCTCTCCGAACAGCCGCTGCCCGTCTTCGTCCTCCCGGGCAACCACGATGTACGGAAGAGCGAGCTGCCGGCGGAGGCCAACTGGGGCATCGCCAAGTTCGCCCCCTTTTATCAAGGGTTTGGCCCGACCGGCACGCACCCTTACTACAGCCTGGACCTGAAGCCCTCCCTCCGCCTGATTGCGATCAACACGGCAGACACGCCCGACGAGTCCCTGGTCGATACGTGGGGCGGCCGCGTCGACGATGAGCAGCTGGCCTGGCTCGATACGGAACTGGCCGCCAGCCGGGGCAAGCGGTGCATCGTCATGATCCACCACAACCTCCTCCCGCACAGCCGCGACGATCATGAGGGCACGTTCTGGGGCCACTTCCTCCTCCAGAACCGGAACGATGTACTCTCGATCCTAGAGCGCCACGACGTCCAACTCGCCTTCAGCGGCC
Organism: Bacillota bacterium; assembly: GCA_028287415.1. Classification (GTDB taxonomy): domain Bacteria; phylum Bacillota; class Sulfobacillia; order Symbiobacteriales; family Symbiobacteriaceae; genus RYN-353. Next base: position 3,964 of record JAQBPS010000405.1, read on the forward strand.
ACCACCACGTGAACAACATCGCCCGGCACGGCGACCTGTACGAGATCACCACGGCGGGCGCGACCACCTACCCGTGCTCGCACCGTTTTGTCACGCTCGGCCCGGACTTCGTTCAGACCAGGACGGTCAACTTCCCGGACGAGCAGGTCGTGTCGGTCGCACTGCGTGAACTGACAGAAGGGCCCTTCCACATGCCGACCGGTGACCGGCAGGAACTGGCGGCGGTCTTCCACGGCCGGCCCGAAGGTCGGGATGCCAAGCTCGCCCTTCGTCGCATTTAAGTGGGAGGGGGCAGAGCGCACGCCCCTTTACCCACATCTTTGATTGTGGCGTGGCGGCGCACACCCCCAAACCCTGCCCGGCATCGCTGGCCTCAACCGTCGCTGTGCTTGGGCACATCGGGACCGAACGGGTCGTCCTTTTGCCACCACCCAGGATCAGTACTCCGTTAGCAGGAATCTAGGTTCCAGTCGCGAAAGGCTTCTTATGAAACAATCGGAATT
>JAQBPS010000406.1 GCA_028287415.1 Bacillota bacterium
CCGATCGCATAGCCCAGGGGCATGCGTTGGGTCAGCACCCGGGAGCCGTCAGCCGACTCCCAGTAGAATTCCGTCTTGTCGGTGCCGTGCCGCTCCGAAAGGCCTCGCCAGAAGATCGCCTGGCGGATATCAAAGCCGTTCAGAATCTGCGGCATCTGGGCGGACTGCCCGAAGGAGTCCGGGAGGTAGCCGATCTGCATCGGCTTGCCGAACGGTTCGCTGTCCTTCATGCCATAGAGCAGGTTGCGGACGATCGACTCGCCGCCGACAACCATCTCGTCCGTCTGGGTGTACCAGGGGCCGATGATCAGCTTCCCCTGCTGTACCAGCTTGCGGACCCGCTCCCTGTTCTCGGGCTTCACGGCAAAGTAGTCTTCCAGGATCGCTGTCTGACCGTCCAGCACGTAGGCCGGATAGTCCGGATTCGTCTCCAGCATCTCCAGGATCTCTTCCATATTGTTGACCAGCAAGATCCGGGATTCTTCGGTGGTGAAGTACCATTCCCGGTCCCAGTGCATGTGCGGAACGATATGAACTTTCTTCATGATGCCACACGCCCCCTCGCCTTGCGGGTAATGATGAGCAGAGCCATGGAGATCACAGCGCCCAGCAGCGCCGCGCCCAGCCAGACGGCTGCCGCCACAAACGCCTGCGGTCCCTTCAGGAGGGCCAGCGAGAAGATGCCGGCGCCCGGCACGTTCAGACCGATGTTGTAGTAAGCCACGATGGCACCTGTGATCGCAGAGCCGACCACCAGGGACGGGATGACGCGCAGCGGATCGTTTAGCATCAGCGGAATGGCGCCTTCGGTGATGCCGGCGAGGCCCAGCAGCCATGTCTGCTTGCCAATTTGCTGCTCATCCGCGTTGAAGTACCGCTTGCCGAGCAACGTAGCGCCCGTCACGGCAAATGCCGAAACCATCTTTACCGATGCAAAGATCGCATACGGGACAAAGTTGCCGTTGGCCATCGCACCGATGCAGAAGGTGTAGGCCGCCTTGTTGACCGGACCGCCCAGGTCGAAGGAGACCATGGCGCCGATGATGGCCCCCAGCAGCAGTGCGTTGGCGCCGGAGAGACTACCCAGCCAGTGAATCAACCCCAGGTTGAGGGCCGCCAGCGGCTTGCCGATGACGAAGAGCATGATGCTGCCGGCGATCAGGGTGCCGAGCACGGGGTAGACCCAGAAGCTGACAAAGCCGGCGAATGTGCCATGCGCCTTGATGTGCTTCTTCATCCACTTCAGCAGATAGCCGGCCAGGAGGCCGCCCAGCATGCCACCGAGGAAGCCGCTGCCGATCAGGTTGGCCGCAATACCGGCGGCAAAACCGGGTCCCAGGGCCGGCTTGTCGGCGATGGCGTAGGCCATGTAGGCGGCGAGAAGCGGGACCATCAGCTGGCCCAGCATGTTTCCGCCCAACTGGTGCAGCAGCCAGAGCCAGGAGCCCTGGGCGTTGTAGAGTCCCTGCATGTGGAAGGCCTGCGCGATCAGCACGGTTACCGCCATGGTCATACCGCCTGCGATGATCACCGGAATGATGTACGAGATGCCCGTGAGAATCGAGTTCTTGATTTCGGTCTTGTACGACGGCCCTTCTTCGGGTTCGGGCGCAGCGGCAGCGACCGCTGCACTGCGCTCGGCCCTGGGGGCGTTTGCGGCCCGCTCCAGGGCCTGGCCAATCAGTTCCTTCGCGTTGCGCAGGGGAGCGGCGACGGACGTCTTGACCTTGGGCAGATGCGCATAACGCGCCTCGTCCTTGACGGCCACGTCCACGGCGAAGATGACGGCATCGGCCGTGCGGAGCAGCTCGGAGGTGTGGCGGTCTTCGATGCCGTTGGCGCCCTGCTTTTCGACGAACACAGTGACGCCCATCTCGTGGCCGGCCTTGACCAGCGCCTCAGCAGCCATGTAAGTATGGGCGATGCCCGCCGGACAGGCCGTAACGGCCAGGATCGTCTTGCCGAGGGGTGTGACCACCGGCGCCGCCGGCTGCTCCTTCGGCTCGATATCGTCCAGCTTGTCATAGAGTTCCTGGCTCGTGGCGGAGCGCATCAGACGCTCCTTGTATGCCGGATTGGTCAGCCGCGTCGCCAGTTCGGCCAGCAGCGCAAGATGCAGAGAGCCGGCCTCCGCTTCGGGAATCGCCAGCAGAATGACCAGTTGCACCTGGTTGTCCGGGTCGATGCTTTCCCAGGTGGAGAGCGGCTGCGCGAGGGTGGCGACGGCAAACGCGGCTTCCTTCACCGCGTTCGACTTCCCGTGGGGAATGGCCAGCCCACCTTCAAAGCCCGTTTCGGACTGCCGCTCCCGGTCCATGACGGCCTCGTAAAACTCGTCTTCCGAATGCAGCTTGCCGGCGTCAGCCAGCTGACGGACCAGATACCGGATGATCAGCACTTTCGAGTCAAAGGATTGGTCAGTACTAATTAGTGATGGTGAGGTAAGTCCCTTCAGGTACATTGCAAACCTCTCCTTATTGCGTGGTTGCGGGATACCGAAGCAAGATCATCCTAGCACACAAGCAAAGTCGGAGCGGTCTTCTTCTTACTTGTACACAGGGTGTGCCTGCGGACATGCTGCGCGTGTGTATTTATACACGAAACCCGGCAAATCGCCAGTAGTATTCGGAGAAGGCCCGGAGCACGACCATCAGGGGGGTCTTATCGGTGACGTTACGCTGGTTGAGCCGCTGCGGAGGCGCATAGCAGTACAGGTGTACGTCCGCGATGGCCTGAAGGGTATTCCGGCTGAAATGCGTCAGCGAACTGATGGGTATGCCCTTACGTTTACCCAGTTCGGCCATTTCCACAACCTGGGCGGTCTCGCCTGACAGGCTGATGAAAAAGAGGAGATCGTCGGGGGTGAGGAGTTCAATCTCTTCGAGCATTTCATGGCGATGGACATGGAATTCCGCGTCCTTCTTACCGATTTTGAGGTGCTTGGCCAGCATGTCGCAGAACGGACCGGTGTCGCCCACCGCAAATAACAGGACGCGCCCCGCGTCGTGAATCAGGTTGGCGACGATGGCCATCTTGTCCGGATCGATCAGCTCAAACGTTTTGTGGATGTTCTCATGCAGACTGTCCTGCGGCTCCAGTTCCTCCCCACGAATCTCGTCCTTTAGGCTGTTCTTCAACTGGGAGAATCCATCGTACCCCAGCTTCTTGGCGAGTCGCGACACCGTGTTTGGCACGGTAAAGAACTTGGCGGCGAGCGCCTGAATCGAAAGGCCGATGGCCGCCTTTTTGTTTTTTACGAGATACTCGGCGATCAGATCATCGGTGTCGGTGAGTTTATATTCGAATTTTTGTACCCGCTCTGCAAAGCGCATGACGAGACCCCTTCCACGTGGATGTTGCGCTGGGCACAGCGATCACCGTTGCCTTTCATTCTACCATCTGCCTGCGTGGCATGCGTAAAGTCCCGACCCACACACATGTGGGTCGGGACTTCCTTAGTACGCGAGTCCGGCTGCAACCGGGGCCTGTCCTCAGCGTGTACCCGGTCTAATTGTGGCCAGTCACGGCCAGGCCATTGTTGCTGAGCGCAATCGTGAACTTCGCGTTGGTGTTGAGCATGCTGTCCAGCTGCGTGCCCCGCTTCGTGGAGAAGCCCTGGGACGTGTAAACATCCGTGCCGTGCGGAACCGTGATGATGAATCCGTTGACGAAGGTCTGCGGGTACTCAATTGTGGCCTGCTGGCCAGGGGCGACATTGGCTGTGATCGCGGCCGCGTAGCTGGTGATGTCGTCGCCATTGCGCGCATACAGGGTAACCGTGGCGGTAGCCGGAGCCTGGTTCGTGAAGACCTTGCTTCCCATCCTCGTTCATACCTCCTTATTTGGTTCTGCTCACATGTTATCAAAAAAGTATTGTTAACTCAATATTCATTATAATATTTCGCTGTTGGAAATAGATGTGCGCCTGCGGCCGGCGCCGACGAACCGAGAACAGTGCCCAGCCCGACAGCGCCCATGGCCAGTCCCAGCAACGATTCGCCGGCAGCCTGCTCAGGATCAGTGCCGAAGCGACGAAGCTAATCGCATCCACAATGAAGACCCATCGGACGCCAACCGCCGCCATCAGGAGCCCGCCGAGTGCAAAAGGCCCGAACCGCGCACCATGTGCACGAATCGAGCCTTTACTGCTATGAGCGTTTGGCGACACCCCTGGCCCCGGAACCTACCCGCCCAAGTGGGCCAGATGCGGCAGCACCAGGCTGAACCAGGGCACGAACGCCACCAGCAGGACGCCGATGAGCAGGACCAGAATGTAAGGCCAGATGTGGCGAGTGGTCTCTTCCATGGTGGCCCCGCCGATGGAGCAGGCGACATAGAGGCCGATGCCGATCGGGGGGCAGAACGACCCGAGGCCCATGGCCAGAATCAGGACGATGCCGTACTGAAGCAAATCAATCCCGAACTGCTGTGCCACCGGCATGAGCAACGGACCGAAGATGAGCAGCGCCGGCAGGCCCTCCAAAGCAGCCCCCATGAAGACCAGCGTGATCACCGTCAGCAGCAGGAACAGCCAGGAAGAGCCACCGGCCGCCTTGAGCCCCTCGGCAATCTTCGCGGGCAGGTTGGCCCGGGTGAGCGCCCAGGAGAAGGCATTGCCGGAACTCACAATAAAGAGGATCATCCCGGTCATCGCGGACGTGTCGCAAAGGACTTTCCAGAACTTCCTGAGGTTGATCTTCCGGTAGAAGATCACGGCCACCACCAAGGCATAGAGAACGGCAAATGAGGAAACCTCCGTCGGCGTGGCGATGCCCGTCAGAATCCCACCGACCAGGATCACCGGCACCAACAGAGCCGGAAGCGCCTTGAGTGTGAGGCGCCCACGCTGCCGGAAGGGGACCCGGGGGCCCGGCTTCCGGCCCTCGATGTATGCGCGCACCCAGACCAACACCATCAGGCAGATCGCCATCACGACCGCCGGGAGGATGCCGGCCACAAAGAGCGCACCCATCGAAACGGTGGTCACGGAGCCAAGGACGAGCATCGCAATGCTCGGTGGCACCGTCTCGCCCATGACCGCCGCGGCAGCAAGGACGGAGACGCTCTCCGCCGGCTTATACCCCTCCTTCTCCAGCACGCCCTTCAGGGTGGTGCCCACCGCCGCCACATCGGCCAGCTTGGAGCCCGAGATGCCCGAGAAGATATAGGTGGTCACAATAATGACCTGGAGCAAACCACCGCGCAGGTGGCCGACGAGCGACTGGACGAACTCGGCGAGCGGCTGGCTCAACCCGCCCTCGGTCATCAGGTAGCCGGCCAGGACAAAGAAGGGGATCGCCAGCAGTACGAAACTGTTGACACCGCTCTGCATGGTTTGCGGGACCACCTTCGGGGAGGCCGCGCCCATGCCATAGACATAAAGGAAGGCTGCGATCGGCAGCGTGAACCCGATGGGCAGACCGATCACCAGCAGGACCACCCCGAGGGCGAGCGACACCCAGAGGATGCCGGACCCCTGGTTCCACGGGCCCCACTGGCCGTGCGCATAGAGCAGGATCAGGAAGGCCGCGAGCACGCCAATACCGATGGCCAGGACGGTGCCACGCGGCTGCTGCCACAGCCGGGCCAGGGCAAAGTAGGCCAGAACCGCCATGCCGATGGTCATCGGCAGGATGAACCACCCCTGGCTCATCTGGAGCACCGGTGTGTACGTGTGCCAGCGGGTCTGCATCAGCGGGATGGTGAGGGCGCCGGCCAGCAGTGCCAGGGCGCAGACCAACCAGTTGGCGAGCACCGCACAAACTGTCTGCCAGCGCTGCGACATCCGCTGCACGACCGCCTGCACCGCCTGGTGCTGCCCCCGCTGAAAGGCAAGGGCGCCACCGACAAAGGCCAGGATCGTCAAGACGAGCTGGGCAATCTCCCCGCTCCAGAGCAGGGAGGTGTGAAAGAGCACGCGGGCCACGATATTGCCAAACAGTACGGCCAGCTCGCACAGCAGGGAAACGTTCAGCACGATATCCAGGCCCGCCTCCAACCAGCCCTTGCGGGGGAGCGGACCAGCCGGCAGGTGGCCTGTCGTCTCCCCGCCGGCCACGGGCAATGTGTTGGCCATAGATCAAACCTCCAAGTACGAGATCGTAGCCGCCTAGGCGAGTCTGTACCGCTGCACGATGCCCGCGTCCAATTCGACCCCCAGGCCCGGCCCCTGCGGCAGGGCGACCCGGCCGTCCTTGCCCAGTGCGATGGCCCCGCCGATCAGCTCAAGGCGCAGCGGATTGGGATTGCAGTCATGCTCCAGCCAGCGCCCATTGGGAATGGACGCGATGAAATGCAGGTTGGCCGCCAGGCAAACGCCCGACGAAAAAACGTGGGGGACGCAGGCCAGATTCCAGGCCGAAGCGAGTGCCGCAATGCGGCGGCACTCCGTGATGCCGCCCGCCCAGATCACGTCGGGCTGCACGATCTGAAGCGCCTGCGCCAGGATGAACGGCTTGAAGCCAAACCGGGTGGTCTCCTGCTCGAAGCCGGCGATCGGGAGCCATGTGGCGGCCGCCACCCGCGCACAGCCCTCGATGTCGTCGGGTGCCACCGGTTCCTCCACCCACGCCACGTCAAACGCCTCCAGCGCGCGCACCATCTTCAAGGCTGTCGGCACGTCCCAGTTGCTGTTGGCATCCACCATCAGCGGCACGTCGGGCCCGATCGCCGAGCGCACAGCTGCGACGCGGTCCAGGTCCGCCGCCGGTGCCAGGCCGCCCAGTTTGATCTTGGCGGCCGTGAAGCCCTGTTTGAGGTAGCCCGCCACCTCGCTGGCCAGCTCCGACGCCCCCTTGCCCTCGCTGTAAAAGCCGCCGCTGGCGTAGGCCGGAACGCTGTCCGTAAAAGCGCCCAGAACCTGATAGAGCGGGCGGCCCATCGCCTTGCCGATCAGATCCCAGACAGCGATGTCCACACCGCTCAGGGCAGCGATGACGGCCCCCCGCCGGCCGTGTTGAATGGTGCCCTGGTAGGTGGCCGTCCAGAGCTTCTCGACCAGGAACGGATCCTGCCCGACGTAGTACGGGGCAATCTCTTTCTCAACGAGCGTGGCCGTCGTCTCCCACGGCCCGCCGAAACAGGCCGATTCCCCCACGCCCGTCAGGCCGCTGTCCGTTTCAATCTGGACCAGCACGGCGGTGCGCGCCGGTATGAAGTGCTGCGCATCCCAGATCGGCTTTTCCATGGGATACCGCAGCGGGATTGCGGAAACCCGGGTGATTTTCACTTGGCGTACTTCATGACGTCGTCGTAAGTGGTGCCGGTCCAGGTGCTCTTGAACATGGCTTCCAGCACCGGCTTGGCGGTCGCCTGGAA
>JAQBPS010000429.1 GCA_028287415.1 Bacillota bacterium
TCTTCCGCGAGACGGAATGTCAGCACATCGAGAATCTCCAGCAGGTGGTCCCGCCAGATCGGGTCGACATCGGCAGCGGCGGCGGCAACCTCCGCCTGCAGCGCCTCCGCCCGCTGCGCCAGCGAGGCGAGGTTGGCCGCCGTCGGCACGAAGACGCTGTGCTCAAAGCGATGAGAACCCTGGAACTCCAGGCACAGGTCGGTCACCCGGCGGTCGAGTGCGGACAGCTGTGTGCTCATCCGCAGATCATCGCCTCCAGATGCCGCGGGTAGTAGGTGAGGAACTCCATGCCGTTCTCGGTGATCAGCACGGTGTCGGAGTGGCGGAAGCCGCCCAGCCCCTCCACGTAAATGCCCGGCTCGACCGTCCAGACCATGCCGGGCTCCAGGATCGTCTCATCGCCGATATCAAAGAACGGCGCCTCGTGCCCTTCCATGCCGATGGCGTGGCCCACGTGGTGGCGCCAGTAGGGCATCAGCTGGTTCTCCTCAAAGAAGCGGCGGACTTCCCGGTCGACGGTAGCTGTGGGGACGCCCGGCTTGATGGTGTCAAAGGCGACCTCCTGGGCCTGGCACATCAGCTCAAAGTACTTCGTCTGCTCAGCGCTGGGCTCGCCGACGAACATGGTCCGCTCCAGCTCCGAGACGTACCCGCAAACGTTGGCGCCGGCACCGGTCACCAGCACGTCGCCCTTGCGCATCGTGGCGTTGAGCGTCACGGCGTGCGGAAAGTACGAGTTCTTGCCGATCTGGCCGCGGAAGCCTGCGGAGGCGCCGACCCGGCCCATGCCGCCCGGCTTGAATGTCGGGCCGAGCGTCAGCAGCATCGCATTGGTCGCTTCGGAGGAGGCGCGGGTGGACACATCGATCTCGGAAGCGCCGTCCCGCGAGTACTTCTGGAGCAGCATGTGGGCCAGGTTGCCCCACTTGCAGGATTCTTTGATCAGCTCGATCTCGGCCCGGGACTTGGTGAAGCGCATCTCCTCGATCAGTCGGGGGTAGAGCGACACGGTCGCCTCCGCGCAGACCTCGCTCAGCTTGGGGCCGCGGTAGCCCCAGTAGGCGCCATAGCCGTCGCCGTCAGCGGCGAGGCCAGAATTCGCGAGGCCCATCTCACCCAGGAGCTTCTGAAGATAGAGCATCGGGTGCGTGGTGGTGGGGTACTCCGGGTAGGACTCGATCCGGTCCACGTAGGCATGGGACTGCCCGTGCTCCACCTCCAGGCGGGGCACCAGCAGAGCGGTTGAGCCGTCCGTCTTGAGCACGAACGCGACCGGGCGCTCGGTCGGGATAAAGCCAAAGCCGCTGAGCCAGAAGATGCTGAGCGCACGGAAGAAAACGATGCCCTTCTGCCCGTTCTTCTCCAGCTGTGCGATGATCCGGGCCCGGCGCTCGTGATACTCCGCTGTTGCGATGCCGAACGTGTGGCCGATCTGGTACTCCTGCAGCAACTTTGCCATGGCGTGGTAACCTCCCTAGAGCTTTTCCGAGACGGCCTGGGCCAGGGTGAACAGCAGCAGGTAGTCGGGGCCGCCGGCCTTCGAGTCGGTGCCGCTCATGTTGAAGCCGCCGAAGGGATGGACCCCCACGAGGGCGCCGGTCGACTTGCGGTTGAAATACAGGTTGCCGACAAGGAACTCCTCGCGGGCCTTTTCGATATGCGCCCGGTTGCGGGAGTAAAGCGAGCCGGTCAGGCCGTACTCGGTGTTGTTGGCGATCGCCAGCGCTTCGTCGATATCGGCCGCCTTGATGACGGCGAGGACCGGCCCGAAGATCTCCTCGCAGGCGATCCGTGCGTCCGGGGCGACATCTGCGAAGATGGTCGGCGCCACGTAATAGCCGCCGGGCTGGGTCTCGCCACCCAGGACCAGGCGGGCCTCCTGCTTGCCGATGGCGATGTACTCCATGATCTTCTTGTGGAACCGCTCAGCGGCGACCGGGCCGACCTGGGAACTGCCGTCGATCGCCGGCCCCATCTTCAGCGCCTTCGCCCGTGCGACGACCCGCTCGAGCACGGCGTCATAAACATCGGCGGTGATGATCGCCCGCGAGCAGGCCGAGCACTTCTGGCCGCTGTAGCCGAAGGCCGAAGCGACAATGCCGGCAGCGGCCTCATCCAGATCGGCGGTGCCGTCGACGATGATGGCATCCTTGCCGCCCATCTCAGCGATCACGCGGCGCAGGAAGTTCTGGCCGGGCTGCACTTTGGCGGCCTTTTCATAGATGTGGCAGCCGACGGCGCGGGAGCCGGTGAAGTTGATGAACCGGACATCCTTGTGGGTGGTGAGGTAATCGCCAATCTCAGCGGGGTCGCCGAAGAGCAGGTTGGCCACGCCGTGCGGCAGGCCCGCCTCCTCCAGGATTTCGAACAGCTTGGAAGCGATCACCGGCCCGTCATGTGAGGGCTTGACCACGACCGTGTTGCCGGTGACGAGGGCGGCCATGGTCATGCCGCAGAGAATCGCCAGGGGGAAGTTGAACGGGCTGAGGACAACGCCGACGCCCATGGGGCGGTAGACGAGGTGGTTCTCCTCGCCGGCGAACGGCGTGAGCCGCTGGGGCCCGGCCATCCGGAGCATCTCGCGGGCGTAGTACTCCGTGAAGTCGATCGCTTCGGCGGTGTCGGCGTCCGCTTCGCCCCAGGTCTTGCCGGCCTCATAAGAGAGCCAGGCGTTGAGCTCAAACTTACGCCGGCGCATGATCGCCGCGGCCTTGAAGAGCACGCTGGCGCGGGCGGCGGCGGGTGTACGGCCCCAGGTCTGGTAGGCGGCGAGGGCGACCTGGACGGCGGCCTCAGCGTCGGTCCGATCGCCCAGGGCGGCCACGCCGACCACCTGGTCATGCTTGGACGGGTTGATGGAGTTGAATGTCGCCTGCTTGGTGATCGGCTTGCCGCCAATGAGCAGGGGGTACGTGCGGCCCAGCTGTTCGGCCACCTTGGCAAGGGCGGCCTCCATGGCAGCCCGGTGCTCGGGCCGGGTGAAGTCGGTAAACGGCTCGGGCTGGTAGGGCATCATCATAGACATAACCTCCTAAAGCAGCACGCTGGCTGCGGACGCAAACGGTCATTTCGGCCTACGAAAAATATTCGTGCTACCAGGTGCGCGCTTCCTGCTGGATGGCGACAAAATAAAGGCAGGGACCGGATGATCCCTGCCTTTCATGTATCTGGCTCGCGCTAGCCCTGCGAGCGCTCAACGAGTACGGTGTAGTCCATCGCCAGTACGACTACGGCGCCAATCGCAGTGATGATCGGGATCAGTAGGGTGACGGCGAGGGCGCCGTTGACGGGCAGGTTCAGGATTTCCCGGCCCTGGGTGTCCTTGACGATCATCCGGTTGATGTTGCCCTCATGGAGGAGGCGCTTCAGGGTCTCGACGAGGTCGGCGCCTGTCACCTTCAACTCTTCGTAAAAGCCCTTGGGCCGGGCGTCTCGGGCCTCGCCCTCCAGGCGGATGGTCGCAGCGACAACGTTCCAGTCGGTGGCTTCGAGGACCTCCTTGGCCCGGGCGTAACTAACGTTAAACCGGGTCCGGAGCTGGTCCATTTTCTCAAGCATTTCGCGTTCTTCCATGGTGTCTCGCTTCCTCTCGTGATAGCGCTGCTGCTCGCCCTGCGTTCCGACAGATGGTAAGACGCCGGCCGGCGACAAAACCCTTCACTCAGTATGCACCTATTCGCTGGTGCAGTGGCAAGGGAGCCGCAGCACTGCGGGTAGCGGTGTGAGCTTTTTTTATTGACGCGGATGACGCAGATTCCGCGGATTTCCGGCATTTGCGCTGATTACTTCGGGGATCATCTCTAAGGTCGGGACTCAGGTGTTTATATATATTTTAAACACCCCAGTCCCGACCTTGTAGACGGGCCCGCAACTAATCAGCGCTACTGCCGGAAATCCGCGTCATCCGCGTAATCCGCGTCAATATTAAAAGCCTCACTGTTCTTTGAAACAAGAAAGGCACACCGCTGATCCGGTGTGCCTTTCGCCGATCGCATGGGCCCTCTCCCCTCGCCTAGCCACCCGACGACAGCCGGGCCAGGTCCGCCATCAGTGCGGCGAACTCACTGGTCGGCAGGGTCTGATCGCCGTCGCTGAGCGCCTGATCGGGCTCCGGGTGGACCTCGATGATCACTCCGTCCAGCCCGGCGGCAAGGCTCGCCCTGGCCAGCGGCGCCACCAGTTCGCGGCGCCCGCAGCCGTGACTCGGATCCGCGATCACCGGCAGGTGGGTCAGTTGCTTCGCTGCTACGGCCGAGCCGAGATCAAGCGTATTGCGGGTGTATGACTCGAACGTGCGGATGCCCCGCTCACAGAGGATCACCTGCTCGTTCCCGCCCACGACAACGTACTCGGCCGCATTCAGCCACTCATCGAGGGTGGCTGCAAAGCCGCGCTTGAGCAACACCGGCTTGCCGCACGCGCCCAGCGCCTGGAGCAGCGGAAAGTTGTGCATGTTCCGGGACCCCACCTGGAGCAGATCAGCGTAACTCGCGACCAGCGCAATATCAGCAATGTCCATGATCTCGGTCACCACGGGCAGCCCGGTGGCGGCCCGGGCCTCTGCCAGCAGCCGCAGCCCTTCCTCCCCCAGCCCCTGGAACGAATAGGGCGACGTGCGGGGCTTGAAAGCGCCGCCCCGCAGCATGTGCGCGCCCGCCGCCCGCACGGCCTCCGCCGCAGCGAGAATCTGCTCCCGCGATTCCACAGAGCACGGCCCGGCGATCACCACCGGAGCCCCGCCGCCAACCGTCACACCTGGCGCAACCGCTATTGCCCGGGTCCTGCCCGCATCTTTCGTGACGAGCAGTTTTTGGACCACTCTCCCCGCCTCCTCATGTAGGGGGGCAGTCCCCCTGGTGCCCTCCGGTCTGTCTCTCCTCATCTTATGTCAAGTCGTTCTCGCCCGTGCTATAGACATAAGAAACGGCGGCGGCAAAGATGCCACACCGCCGGCGTTTCGTTGCGTTTCCTTGACGCTCAGTGCATCACGCGGCCCCCATCGATGATAATCATCTGGCCATTGATGTAGCCGGCAGCCGGGGAGAGCAGCCAGGCGACCAGATCGGCGACCTCACCGAACGTGCCGATGCGCCGGAGCGGCGTCTGTGCGGCCATCGCCTGGAGGGCGGCCGCGGGCAGGGCGCTGACCAGGGGCGAATCGATCGGTCCCGGCAGGACGCTGTTGACGCGGATGCCCAGGGGGCCGAGGTCCCGGGCGGCAGAGCGGGTCAGGCCATCCAGGCCGGCTTTGGCAGCCGCATACGCGGGCCCGAAGGAGCCGCCGTTCAAGCTGACGACGGACCCGATGTTGACCACCGCGGCGCCCTCACCTGCCTTGCGCAGCAGCGGCAGGGTGAAGCGCAGGGCGAAGAACGGCCCGTGCAGGTTGACGGCCAGCGTCTTCTGCCACTCGGCCGGGGTGATGCTGTCCCACGAATGGACCGGCGCGACCCCGGCGTTGTTGACCAGGAGGTCAAGGCTGCCCCACGCCTGCGCCAGCTGGTCCGCCATCATCGCGACGGCGCCGGGCTCGGCCATGTCCGCCTGCAACAGCAGGGGCTCGCGCCCCTCGGCCCGGACGGCGGCCGCCGTAGCATCGGCGCCCTCGCGGTCGCTGTGGTAGTGGATGGCGACATCGCTGCCTGCGGCAGCCAGGCGCTGCGCAACCGCGGCGCCGAGCCCCTTCGATGCCCCGGTCACCAGCGCCCGCTTGCCCTCGAGGTTCATGGCGGCGACACCTCCCGGTGGGACTTGCTTGTGAAGAGGAACTCGGAGAGCCGCCCCTGGTGCGGGGCGCCGGGCTCCGTGTACCAGGGCGGTACATGGCCGCAGTAGACCTTGCGGATGGTCGGGTCGAAGAGGCAGGCTTGCTTGAGGCGATCGTCCGCCGTGATCAGGCTCACGGCCAGCGAGCCGTGCAGGACGGGCATCACGTCAACTGATGCGGGCAGTGCGACGGCGGTGGCCCAGGGCGCCGGCACCTCAGCTCCGAACGGTGCGGTGTCGGGGCTGGGGCAGCGCTCCAGACCGGGCTTCACAAAGGTGATGCCGTCGGCTGTTACCGCCCCCGGCGGCGTTTGCGCTGCGGCCTGCGGATCCTTCCAGGCGGGCACCTGGGCGGCCGGGTCGAGCGGATCCAGCAGGGGAATCGCGTTCAGACGTTCCGCAAGCGTGCTGATGAGTGATTCCGCATCGCCCCGGACCACGAGCGCACTGGCGCAGGTACACTTGCGGCCGCCATCATGCACGATGCAATCGACGAGAAAGTCAATGGTGGCCGTCGGGTCGGCGACTGCGGGGGCGTCCACCAGCACCTTGCTGTGGCCGGGGCCGTTGAAGAGCACCCGGCGGTCCTGCCCGATGAGGGCGTCCAGCGTCCGCCCGCCATAGGCCACGGTCCGGTCGCATGCCGCCACGATGGCCGGCACCAGGTCGTGGCCGCCCGACAGCAGGGCAAAGCGCGCCATCGGGAAGCCGGCCGCATCCAGCGCCTGAGCCAGACGCCACGGGGTAAGCGGGTCGTCGGCGCCGGGGCGCAGGAGCACGCTCCAGCCCATCGCCAGCGCCAGCACCCAGGTCAGGTGGACGGCGGGGTGGTTGGACGGTGCGATGAAGCCCAGCACCTGGCCTTGCGGGACCCAGGCGTACTGCTTGCCGTCGGGGTGGGTGACGTGGTGGGTGCTGACCGCCTGGAGATCACCGTGCGGAGCCTGCCAGCGCAGCGCCGCCGCCACGCCCTGGAGCCCGGCGGCCAGCTCCGCAAGCGCCCGGCGGGCGTCGCTGTAGGGTGCGCCAGTCGCCAGCGTCACCAGGCGGGCGTGCTCATCGGGGGAGCAGCCGCCAATGTCGGCATCCGCCAGGAGCTCACCGGCCCTGGCAATGAGCGGCCAGAGTGGGGCCGGATCCTCGCCGGGAGCGGCTGCGGTCTTGCGCAGTTCCACCACCGCCCGGTGGATGAGCAGGGCGGGTGCCTGGTGCACCCGGGCGACCGTCTCGCCACGGTAGCTCGTCAGCGAGCGGATGTCCAGGCTGGTCTGCGCCCGGCCCGCCCGCCAGATCGGTACCTCTGCCACTCAGTACACCCCCTCGACGCTGGCGCCGCCCCCGGTCAGCGGGGCGATCCGGGCGAGACCGTCCCAGCCTGTGGGGTCCGCAGGCAGCACTCTCACGGCCCGGTCCCGCTCCAGTTGCCACGGCAGGAAGATCTCCCGGTTGAGCACGCTGAGGCGCACCTGGCCGGACTCGCCGTAGCCGACCTGCCGGGTCGGGTCCGCCGGATCCACAACCTGATAGACCGCCCCCGGCGATGGCGGGGTGAAGATGCAGCGGTAAGGGTCATCGGGATGACGGGGCCGCTGGCAGGCAACGCCCGCCAGGGTGTTCCCGTACCAGCCCACCAGCCGGGCGCCGGGGAGGAACTCCTCCTCCAGCAGGCGCAGGCTCTCATCAGAGAGGCTGGTGCCGAACCAGATCACGCCCTTGATCCTGGCCTCGAGCAATGTGCAGGCCTCGGCGTGCTCGCACAGCGCCTGGAGCAGGGGCGGAGTCACCGCCAGCACGCCCACCGGCTGGGTGCGGAGCACATGCAGCGTCTGGTCGATCACGTGGGCTGTGTAGCGCTGCGCCTCGTCGGTGCGGCCGGCCTGGTACAGCAGTTTTACCCATCGGGGGTCCAGGTCGACGTAATGGCAGAGTGCGTCCCGCATCCGGGCCAGCCGCGCCACGTTGGTGCCCACCAGGTGCGGGCCGGAGGGACCCACATGCAGCCAGTCGCCGCTCCCCGGCGGCGGAAAGCCATGCAGATTCAGGATCTCGCTGATGCGGGCCAGCCCGGCCGTCCGCTCATGCCCGTCGACGATGCGGCGGGGTGCGCCGGTCGTCCCGCCCGTCTCCCAGACGGCGAAGGGACCGGGGCAGCCCCGGGGAATCAGATCGCTGGCCGGCACGGAGCGCCATTCATCGGCGATGGCCGGAAAGCGGGCGAGGTCGGCGAAGGTTCTGATCTCAGTCCGGGGGTCGAAGCCCAGCG
>JAQBPS010000439.1 GCA_028287415.1 Bacillota bacterium
CTCGCGTAATCATAACTTTAACATTACATTACGTCCGCAGTCAATTTGTTTCGGCGAAGTCACCCCCTCCGTGGCACAAAAGCCCCCGTGACGGCCATGACGCCACGGGGGCTGGCCACGAACGGGATCGCCTCCACCCCACGCAGCTTCAGCAGCAGCACGACCAGCTCGCCCCGGCTGAGCGGTGAGTCCGGGTTGAAACGCCCGGCGCTGCCCGCCATGTACCCACTCGCAGTCGCCCGGCTGATGTAACCATAGGCCCAGTGGCTGGCCGGCACGTCGCTGTATGCGGGTGTGCTGGCGCTGGCCGCCGTGCCAATGCTGATGAGGCTGTTGACGGCGGCGGTTTGCGTGTTGTCATCGCTGATGCCCGCGACGACCACCGGCAGCTGGGTGCCCACCTTGGCATCTACGTCTGCTTTCAGCTTGAAGTGCAGGACACGGGCGCCGCCAGCTTCCACATCCTTCAGGGAGAAGGTCGCAGTCCGGCTGCCCCGACTCAGCGTGTCAATTACGATATGTAAAAATTCCGTATAGAAATAGCGAAGCTCGCCCTGGATAAGGGCGAGCTTCTTTCGGCTTCGGTACGATTGCTACCGGCGCTTGGCCGGCTCGATGTTCACGGAACGACCCTTGATCGTCGCGTCCTGCATCGCCTGGACCACCTGGGCGGCCACGTCCTTCGGCACCTCGACAAAAGTGAACCGGTCGTAAATATTGATCAGACCGATGACGTTGCCGGGGATGCCCGTCTGGCTGGCGATCGAGCGGACGACGTCCGCCGGCTGGATCAACTGCTGGCGTCCGACGTTCAGGAAGAGCCGGACCATGCCGGCCTCAGCCCCGGTATCACCGAAGTCGACCGACGGCGCCGTCGGGGCCTTCGCCTCGCCGGAGAGCATCTTCAGCGCAGCGGCCAGCAGAATCTCTGCGTCGTACTCGTCGAGCAGTTCGTCGGCGACTTCCTTGTAGAAGGCCAACTGCCCGTCGTCCATCACCTTGACCAGCCGTTCCTTCAACTGCTCCCGCTGCTTCTCCGCCACGTCCATCACGGACGGCAGCGGCTTGCGCTGAATGCGGGTCTTCGTCACCCGCTCGATCAGCCGCAGCTGGCCGAACTCCCGGGCCGAAGTGAAGGTGACGGCGGTGCCGGCCCGGCCCGCCCGGCCCGTCCGGCCGATGCGGTGGACATAGCTCTCGGGGTCCTGCGGCACGTCAAAGTTGAAAACGTGGGTCACGTCCTGGATGTCCAGGCCACGGGCAGCCACGTCGGTGGCGACCAGCAGTTCCACGTTGCCCTCCTTGAACTTCGACATCACCCGGTTGCGCTGGGCCTGGTTCATGTCGCCGTGGATGCCCTCAGCGAGGTAGCCACGGGTCTGAAGCGCCTCCACCAGCTCGTCTACGCCCTTCTTGGTCCGGCAGAAGCAGATGGCCCGCTCGACGTTTTCCATGTCGAGGACACGGCAGAGGGCGTCCGTCTTGAACGCAGGCCGGACCTCGTAGAAGAACTGCTCGATCTGAGGCACGGTCAGCTGCTGGGGCGACGCTGCGATATGGTGCGGCTCCTTCATGTAGCGCGAGCCCAACCGCTTGATCTCGTCCGGCATAGTGGCCGAGAACAGAAGCGTCTGGCGCGTCGCCGGCGTCTCCTTGAGAATGAACTCAATATCGTCGACAAAGCCCATATCGAGCATCTCGTCCGCCTCGTCCAGAACGACCATCCGAACCTCGCTCAGGTTGAGGGTGCCACGGCGCATGTGGTCCATAATCCGACCGGGGGTACCAATCACCACGTCGACCCCGAACCGGAGCGACCGGATCTGGCGGTCGATCGACTGTCCGCCGTAGATGGCGATGGTCTTGATGCGCGCGTATTTGCCGATCTTGCTCAGCTCTTCAGCGACCTGGATCGCCAGTTCACGGGTCGGAGCCAGGACGAGCGCCTGGATACCCCGCACCTTGGGGTCCCACCGCTGGACAATCGGTGCGCCGAAAGCGGCCGTCTTGCCGGTACCGGTCTGAGCCTGGCCGATCACGTCTTTGCCATTGAGCAGCATCGGAATCGTCTGTTCCTGGATCGGCGACGGCTCTTCAAATCCCATGTCGTCCAGTGCCTTGAGCACCTTCTCCTCGAGCCCCAGATCAGCGAATGTCATCTTGGTTTCGGTTTCTTCCGCCATGTAATCTCTCCTCGGTTGCTTTAAGCCTCTTCTATACGCAAAGCGGATGCGCCCGAAGGCCCCCCATATCCGCACAGCGTACGGCCGGTTCCTCCGCCGGCATGGCGAAGGATCAAATCCGGCCGCTGGAGCCGAACAGGCGCATTTTCTCCTTGGTAACCACCTTCACGGCCTCCCTCGCGGGGCCGATCAGGTGGCGGGGGTCATCGACGCCTGGCTTTCTGGCAAGTGTATCCTTGACGCCGTTTACAAAAGCCAGCTTCAGTTCGGTGCCGATGTTGATCTTGCTGACGCCGGCCGCGATGGCGTCCCTGATCATGTGGTCCGGGGTGCCGGAGCCACCGTGCAATACGAGAAAGCACTCCGGCGCTACCGCCTTGACGGCAGCATAGATGCGGCCCATGCGCGGGATGTCCAGCTTCGGCTCGCCCTTATACAAACCATGGGCGTTGCCGATGGCGACAGCCAGCGCATCGACAAAGGTAGCGGCGGCGAAGCGGGCAGCCTCCTCCGGCTCGGTCATCGTCGCTTCGGCCTCGTTTACCACGATATGCTCCTCGACCCCACCGATCTTGCCGATCTCACCCTCAACCGTTGCGCCGACAGCATGTGCCATGTCGACGACCTTGCGGGTGATAGCGACATTCTCTTCGTAAGGATAACGCGAGGCGTCCACCATGACCGACTTGAAGCCGGCGACCACGCACTGCGCGGCCATTTCAAACGAAGAGCCGTGGTCAAGATGTGCAACGATGGGAACCGGTGCAGCCTCTGCCAACGTTTTGACGATGCTGCTGATGCTTTGGAGACCGGCATATTTGATTGCGCCCTCAGAAATGATCAGGATCGCCGGCGCTCTTTCCGCGACGGCGGCCTCGATCACGGCCTGGCAGGTCTCCAGGTTCTGGACACCAAAGGCGCCCACAGCATATTTACCGGCTTCAGCGGCCTTGCATACGTCGTTAAGCGTGGCGAGCGGCATGCTTTTTCCTCCCGGATGCAATTTGGCGGGACCTACAGCGCTGATCCTTTCTTGAGGATCAAATCGTCGACGAACATCTGCGCCGAGCCCAGGTTGGTGGCCAGCGGGATGTCCCGCACGTCGCAGAGACGGAGGAGTGCGGAAACGTCCGGTTCGTGCGGCTGCGCCGTGAGCGGGTCGCGCAGGAAGATTACCATGTCCAGCTCGCCGGAGGCAACCCGCGAGCCGATCTGCTGATCGCCGCCGAGCGGGCCGGACAGGAAGCAGTGGATCGACAGGCCCGTGTGTTCCGCGATCAGCTTGCCGGTGGTGCCCGTCGCGAACAGCTCGTGTCCCTCGAACGCCCGCTTGTTCTCCTGGACCAGCTTGAGCATCACCGGTTTCCGATTGTCGTGGGCGATGAGCGCTATCCGCATTTTACTCTCCCCCGCCTGTTCATGCTCGATGTAGTAAAAAGGAGGGCGCTACTGCGCACAAAACGCCCTGCGCGCGAAAATGCTGTGTGCGGGGCGTTTTGAGCTTGGCCCTCCTTTGTCGATAGTCGCTGCTTAGA
>JAQBPS010000445.1 GCA_028287415.1 Bacillota bacterium
CGTAAGAGACCGCCACGCCCCGGCGCCCGTTGGCAAGGGTCTGCGGCGTGGCGTTTGGCCAGAAGACCCGGCTGAGCAGTTCAAAGACGACCGGTGCATACTCCTGCGGCGCCCGTTCCACCCGCACCTGCGGGGCGACATCCGCCACGGGCGTGCCGTCCCACACCATGACTGGATTGGTCTCGCTCGTGAAACCCATACGGTACAGGCGGGTCGGCAGATCCGCCGGCTCGGTCGCGGGCGTGATCATCAGGCAGCAACTGGGCATGCCCTGCCCCCGATAAAAGGCGCGGCATTCATGGATCAGCTCGAACGCCGCCGCCTCCGACACCCGAATACGGCTGACGTGGTTGAACCGGGGAAACGGTGCTTCCGGCGTCAGCACCCAGTGAGCGCCAAACCGGTTGGAGTCGCTGCGCCCGAGCCTCTGCCGCAAGAACTCCTGGTTCCCTTCCCACAGGTCCGCCACCTCGACCAGGTCCACCGCAGCCACCGCAGCCACCCCACCCTCTCTGGTACCCCTTTCCATCACTTATTTCGTCCAGAGCGAGGGCGTTTCCTTTAACCGAGCGGCTCGTAGGTGTCACCCCGCGTACCGCCGGGGAGCGTGCCGGGAACCTGCCACCCGGGGAGCTGCTTGCCCTGCGATTTGCCGCCACCACCGCCGCCGGAGCCGCCCGTCCCCATCAGCGTATCGGGGTGAATAAAGAAGATGGTGATCGCAAGCGTGATGGCCGCCAGGATCGCGGAGAACCAGAATGGCAAAGCGTCGCTGACGGCCATCAGGGCGCCATACAGCGGGGGCCCGAAGGCAACGCCGAAGAACCGGACTGCGCCGTAGATCGATGTGATGCCGGCCCGCTGCTCCGTACTTGCTGCCGAGGTGACCAGGTTGTTCAGCCCGGGGAGCTGCAGGCCCGTGCCCACACCGCCGACGATGATGCCGGTGAAGAACGCCCAGTCCTCAGGAATAAAGGCGACAAGAGCCATGCCAGCGACGAGGATGGTCAGCCCGGCCACCACCGCTGACTTCAGGAGATTCTCGTGCCGCTGGAGGTACATGCCGGAGGTGAATGAGGTGATCGACATCGCCAGCACCGGCCACATGATCAGCCAGCCCTTGGGCACGCCGTCGATCGCGTGCGCGCTCTCCAGATGCTCTGACAAGAAGAACAGGACGCCAAACAGGATAAAGAGCGCAACCGAGCCCGCCCAGAAGCAGGCTGTGAGCGGGACCCCCTTCTTCTTGAACACGTCCCAGACGGCGCCGAAGTACTGCCGGGCACTGCCGGCCTTCTCCCGCCGGGGCTCTTTGGTCAGGAACCAGACGGCCAGGGCGAAGGGAATCGCCATGAACGCGTAAGCGAAAAAGACGCCCCACCAGATCAACAGTGCGCCCACAAGGGCGCCCAGAATCGGCGAGACCACCTTACCGAGGCCGTTGGATGCCTCCAGAATGCCCAGGGCGCTCACCCGCTCCGGCCCCTTGAAAAGATCGCCGACGAAGGCCATGGCGACCGGTGCGGTGCCCGCCGCACCCAGCCCCTGTACCACCCGCCCGACCATCACAATGAAGAACCCGTTCTCCGCCAGCAGCCAGGCGCCCAGCCCTGAGATGAACCCGCCGAGCCCATAGAGCAGCAAGCTCGGCACGATCACCACCTTGCGCCCGTACCGGTCAGCGAAGAAGCCGGCCAGGGCGATCGCGATGCCCGCGGCCAGGGAGAAGGCGGTGACCGCCAATCCGGTCGTGGACTTGTCGAGATCCATCTGGCGGCCCATGTCCGGCAGGACCGGAATCAGCATGGAGTTGCCGAGCACCATAATCAGCGGCACTGTGCAGAGCGCAGCCAATTGCACCCACTTATTCGGCCCCCGCGTATCGGACCCGGCCAACTCGATCCCTCCGTTTCCAGCCATCGTGCCGCTTTTAGACTTCCCGCGATGAACAGGCATCACCCGCGCACAGGCATTTTTTCGAGGCCAGTCCGATACTGTTATGGTGTGGAGGGATGAGCCATGGGGAGCGAGCGGGTGATCCTGCTGACTTTAATGGCGCTTGGCGTGGCCGCTCGCAATGCGCTGATCGTTGCTTCAGCTGGCATTGTGCTGATCATGCAGGTGCTAGGGTTGAACCGCTTCTTTCCAGCCCTTGAAAAACGCGGGCTGGAGGCCGGTCTGATCTTTCTGCTGATGGCCGTGCTGGTGCCGTTTGCAACCGGTGAGATCGGCTGGACCGAGATCAGGGGCAGCTTCACCTCCTGGACCGGCCTGGCCTCGATCGCCGGGGGCATGATCGCGGCGGTGCTGAGCGGCTACGGCGTCAGCCTGCTCCAGGTCAAGCCGGAAGTGATTGTGGGCATGGTGGTCGGCACGATCATCGGCGTGATCCTCTTCAAGGGCATACCCGTGGGGCCGCTGGCAGCTGCGGGTTTTACAGCCGTACTGCTGGCGCTCATGCGCTGGACATGAGTCGGTAGGAGGAACCAGTGTTGGACGACAAGCTGATCTGGGGCATCCGCCTCATGCGGGGGCTCTCCGCCGCCGTTGAGGTGTGCGCCGTCCTGCTGCTGTTCCGCATGCAGGACAGCCGCTCCATGCTGCGCCTGAACGGGCTGCTGGGGATGATTGGGCCGCTGATCTTCATCTCCGTGAGCGCATTGGGCCTGGCCGACAGCCTGGGCAAGGTGCAGCCGGTGAAACTGGTGGTGATTCTCGCCGGTGTCGTGCTTGTAGTGTGGGGGACACGTTCGTGAGCAGCGCCCTGACCGGAGCGGTCAGGGCGTTGCTTTTTTCCGCGGGTGAAGGGTTACCGCCGCAGGCGCCGTCCAAGAGGAGGACCGGCGCAATGAAGGAGGCACGCTAATGATGAGCGGCACCATACAAAAGGTGGGGCGCATTACCGTCGCAATCGGCCTGATGCTCTTCGGCATCGCCCTGCTGGTTGATAATTTCGCGGGCGTTCAATCTTACACCAACCTGGCGATCAGACTCTGGCCGTTGCTGCTGGTAGGGTTCGGTGGTGAATACCTGATCCGGAGTATCCACAACTCTCGTGACGGCACCGCCGGAGCGAGGCTGCGGTTCGACATGGGCGGTGCGCTGCTGCTGGTGCTTGTGGTCATGCTCAGCGTGGGCCTGGTGACGTTCCGCAGCTGGCTCGCCAATCCGGGCATCGCCTTCGGGATCGGCCCCGCCACAAGCCGCGCCCACAGCCGAACAATCTCGGCGGCCGGCGTGAAGGAACTTCAGTTAGATGTCCCCGTCGGCTCCCTGCGGTTGGAGCCGAACATGCAGAGCGGTGAGATACGGATCGAGGCGACATACACGGTGCGCGGCCTGCTGGCGACCCGGGGCGATGCCGCCCAGCAACTCGACCGGATCAAGCTGAACGTCACTGAAGGGGAGAGCCTGAAGATCCGGGCTGAGATCCCGGACGGACTGGACGCCGTCTCCGTTGGCCTGGTGGTCTATGCGCCGCCGGAGCTGAGGGTGCAGGCTGACGCCGGCGCCGGAACGGTCGCGGTGCAGGGCTACAAGGGCGACATGCAGCTGACCACACGCTTGGGCCGCATTGAGGTGGACGCCGCCTCCGGCTCGCTGAACGCCGGCAGCTCATCGGGGCTGATCAGCGTCCGCAACTTCACCGGTCCCGTTA
>JAQBPS010000473.1 GCA_028287415.1 Bacillota bacterium
AAGCTGGAGAGCTCCAGCACCACGGCTGCGTCCGGGGCGATCGTCTCGACCCGCTCGATCAGCGGCGTGCCGATGTTGCCGCCCACGTGGACGTCCCGCCCGGCCGCCGTCAGAATCGCGCCGACCAGCGTGGTGGTCGTCGTCTTGCCGGCGCTGCCTGTAATGCCGATGATCGGCGCCCGGCAGGCCGCCAGAACGAGCCCGACCTCGCCCAGGATCGTCGCACCCCGCTCCCGGGCGGCCACGATCTCGGGCAGGTGCTTGGGGATGCCGGGCGTGAGGAAGATCAGGTCGTGGTCAGCCAGGGGCGCCAGGTAGCCGTCGCCCGTGGCCAGCGCCACGCCGAGCGCCCGGAGCTCCTCAGCCCGCTCCCCCAGCTTCGCCGCGGGCTGGCGGTCGCAGGCGGTGATCTGTGCACCCTTGCCTACGAGGTAGCGGATCAGGGGCATATTTGACACCCCGATGCCCACCACCACCGCCTGCTTGCCTGCATACTCCACAGTCGATACCCCCACATATAAAATAGCTAATCCAGAAACAAACCCGATGGGGGCAGCCCCATCGGGTGGTCGCTACATGAAAACGGGCAGGAAGACCGAAAACGGGAAGCTAGACCGAGAACCGCTACCGGGCCTCGCGCAGCAGGGCCTCGATCCGGTTCAGCCCCTCCGTAATCCGCTCCATGGCGGTTGCGTAGGAGAACCGCAGGTAGTCCGGCGCACCGAAACCGCTGCCGGGCACCACGCCCACGTTCGCCTGCTCCAGGATTACCTGGCCCAGGTCATCTGCCGTATTGATCTGCCGCCCCCGGACCGTCATGCCGAGGGTGCCGGCGACGTTCGGGAAGAGGTAGAAGGCGCCCTGCGGGGCGACCTTGACCGCGAAGCCGGGAATCCGGTTCAGCCGCTCCATCATGTACTGGCGGCGGCGGTCAAACTCAGTGCGCATCTCGCTGATCGGCGCCTGCGTGCCGGTGAGGGCTTCCAGTGCCGCCTTCTGCGAGATCGAGGACGGCCCCGAGGTCGTCTGGGACTGCAGGTCGGCCATCGCCTTGGCGTAGACCGTCTCCGAGGCGCAATAGCCCATGCGCCAGCCGGTCATGGCGTACGCCTTGGACATGCCGTTGACGGTGATTGTGCGCCGCTTGATCTCCGGGCCGAACGATGCAATGGAGATGTGCTCGGCGCCGTCGTACAGCAGCTTCTCGTACATTTCATCGGCGACGACGATCAGGTCGTGATCGACGGCCAGCTGTGCGATCGCCTCCAGCTCCCGGGCCGTGTAGACGGCGCCGGTCGGGTTGCTGGGGCTGTTCAGGTTGATCGCCCGGGTGCGGGGCGTCAGCTTCGCCTTGATCATCTCAGCGGTCATCTTGAAGCTGGTAGACTCGTCCGTGTTGACGGCGACCGGGACGCCGCCGGCCAGCTTGACCATTTCCGGGTAGCTGACCCAGTACGGCGCCTGGATGATCACCTCGTCACCGGGATCGAGCAGGACCATGAAGGCGTTGTAGATCGACTGCTTGGCGCCGTTGGAGACGACGATCTGCTCGGGCTTGTAGTCCAGGCCGTTGTCGTCCCTAAGTTTCGCACAGATCGCCTTGCGCAGTTCCAGGGTGCCCGCAGCGGGCGTGTATTTGGTGTGCCCCTCGGTGATCGCAAGCATGCCGGCACGCTTGATATGCTCGGGCGTGTCGAAGTCGGGTTCACCGACCGAGAAGTTGACCACATCGATCCCCTCAGCCAACATCTGCTTGGACTTGGCGTCGATCGCCATGGTCGGGGAGGGCGACATGGCCTGGGCACGGGCTGACAAACGCATACTGGCAGGCGCTCCTTCCAGGTTCTGCAATCGCATAATGTGATCCGGCACGATCAGCCATTAAGTGTTAATAGAAGAGTATACGCTAATTCGCCGGCCCCGCAAGGGGTTGTGTCAGGTTTCCTTCTGGTTCTTACTGTGGCGGCAGAATGCTGACTTTGTAGCGGTTTACCACCGGCGCTTCGCCCGCGATCGCCAGCGTGAGCACCAGCTCGGCGGAGCCCGGGGCCGCGTCCACGGGCACCGTCCACTCGATGCCGTCCGGTGCCGGTGCGGCTGAATCAGGGGGCAGCTGCGCAGCGTGTTCCCGGCTGGCCAGCGCCACCCCGTCGCGCTCGACCGCCCACGTCCAGGTGCCCGCGAACGGCTGGTGGCGGTCGTTCAGCAGATAAACCCGCACCGCCAGAAGCCCGCCGGGGGCGTAACCGCCCTTCGGCCAGTCCGCACAAATGTAGAGCGGACTGTAGCACTCCTTCACTACATGGTACGCCGCCTTTGGCCCCCGCCAGTAGTCAACGATGGCGCAGGTAACGCCGGGGGCGCTGTCCGTGAACATGAACTGGAGCACGCCGCCCGTGGGGTGGTACTTACGCCTGCGGAACTGTTCAATATGGTGCTTGTGCAGGTAGGCCTGGTAGCTCTGCGTGGCTCTGCTATAGTCCGCGAAGGTCTGTGCGACGGTGTGGGGGATATGGCGCTCCATCGTCTTCGCCTGGAGCATGTGCCGCTCGGTCAGGTCGCTCCAGTTGATTTTCGGCCATCGGCCCTGGACGAACTTGCTGCTATTGGCCGGCACGGGGAAGGCCTGGGCGCCGAACCCGGTCACGAACCGGGCGATGTCGGGGTTCGCCTTCAGCTTGTTGCCCAGCTCTGTCACCTCCCCGCTGTACCAGCCCCAGAAGAGGCGGCCGTCGCCGGCGCCCCAGTCGCCGGCGTGGGCGATACAGGGGCGGCCCGGGTCGGCCTGGCGAATTACCGCGCGCAGGGCGGGGTCCAGGCTGGACTTGTTCCAGTTGCCGCCAATGCCCGCGAGCCTGGCCAGGGAGCGATCGAGCAGCGAGGGATCATCCTCCTCGCCGTAGCGGACGGGCTCGCTGTGGCAACACCAGAGCCCGATCGCCGGCCAGTGGCCGAGCAGGTCGACCATGGCGCGGGCCTGGCGCCGTGCATCGTCGCCGATGGTGCGGCTATACAGCCGGTGGAGCGGAAAGTCCTGCCAAATCAGGATACCCCTGCGGGAGGCCTCCTCATACAGCGCTGCCCCGGCCACGTGTGCGTAGATGCGGGCTGTGTTGATGTTCGCTTCGGCCATCAGGTCCAGGTCCTGCTGGTAGCGCGCCCTTGTGATGCGGGCCAGCCTGATGTCCGCGGGCGCGTAGGTTGTGCCGCGCAGGAAAATGCGCCGCCCGTTCAGATAGAAATGATTGTCGCGCAATTCGACCGTACGGATGCCGAAAAGCCGCTCGATGCGGTGGGCGGGGCCGCCGTTGTGGCTGATGTCGAGGGTGAGCCGGTACAGGTCGGGGCGCCCGTGGTCCCAGGTCCACCAGAGGTGTGGGTCGGGGATGGTGACGCTCGCCTGAAGCCGGTTGGCGCCGCGCCTGGTGGGTTGCACGCCGTTGTTGGTGATGGGTGCGCCGTCGAAGGTCTCAGGCGTCACTGTGGCGGTCCAGGAGAGGCTCCCCTCCCCCATGGCTGCCAACTCCAGTGCGAAGGTCAGAGGCTCGTTGGGGCGCGCCTGGAGGTTCAGCCTGCCGGGCACCACGCCGTGGTAGAGCTCCAGCGTCACGTCACGCCAGATGCCGCCCGGCTCCGCCGCGGGCGGCTTGCCCGACCAGTCGCCGAACACGCCGGTGATCTGACGCTTGCTGCCGGGGTTCTCCTCGGGCGGGCAGGCGACCTCGACCATCACCACGTTCTCGCCCTGGCGCAGGTGCTTCGTGACATCATACAGTTCCGGAATAAAGTAGCCCTGCTGCTCGCCGATGAAAGCCCCATTGCACCAGACTTTCGCATCATAAAAAATGCCCTCAAAGCGAAGGCGCGCTGTCTCTTCGGGGGCCAGGGTCCGGTCGAACGTGAAGGACTTACGGTAAAGCAGGGTGCCGGTGTGGCGCTCCAGGCCGGGCGTCTCCTGCCAGTGGCCGGGCACGGGGACGTTCCGCCAGCCGGTGTCGTTATAGCCGGGCTTGCCGGCCCGGGCCTGGGCGCCGATGTCCTCGGTCGCCTTCCAGATGCCGCTCAGGTTGATCTGCATGCTCCGCCTCCGCTTGCGGGGTAACCAGGTGACACCAAAAGCATACTCGACGGCCCCGGAAAATCCTAGCACAGAATCTTAAAGCGCGAGCTCGTACTTGACCTCGCAGAAATTGCGCATCAGCTGCTCCGCCATCACCTTCTGTCCGGAGGCGCGGTCAAGGTGGTGCCGCTCAGCCACGGTGCAGCGGAGTTCCCGGGCACAAAAGCGCCGGCGGTGAGTTACCGCCGGCGCCTTGCCTACACGTCAGTTTCGCTCTGCGTAGAACTGCACGAATGCCTGGGCCAGGAGGCGGGCCACCTGGTCTTGGAACGCCGGGTCGGTGACGAGGTACTGCTCCTGCCTGCCGTCGAGGAAGGCCACCTCGAACAGCACAGCGGGCGCATCGGTGTTGCGGGTGACGTACATGAGGTCGTCCTTCGCTCCCCGATCCCGCTGGCCCAGCGGGCCGGTCACGGTGCGCTGAAGCAGCTTGGCCAGGTCGGCGCTCAGGCCGCCGTTCAGCGTGCCCGACGAGTACCAGGTCTCGGTGCCGCCACCGGCATCACCGGCGTTGTGATGGATCGACAGGAACGCGTCGACGCCCAGCTCATTCGCGATGCGGGTCCGGTAGTTCAGGTCGATGTGGATCTTGTCATCGCCGCCCTGATTCAGAACTGCGTCGGGTGCGGGCAGGGTGTCGGTCGCCCGGGTCATGAGCACGTTGGCGCCCTGGGCGGCCAGGTACGCCCGCAGCCGCAGCGCAACCTGGAGGTTGATCGTCTTCTCCTGCACGCCGGTGCCGGCGTTGGACGCACCGGGGTCGCTCCCGCCGTGGCCGGGGTCGAGCAGGATCGTCTTGCCGGCGAGGCCGGGGGCGTAGAGGTGCAGTTCCACACCCTGCTCAGTTCGCTTGAGCGAGTAAGCACGGCGGGACGGAACGGTCACCCGGACACCGGTGCTGGTCTGCTCCACCTGGAGGCCCGCCGGAGCGGGGGCGCCCAGGCCGAGGATGGCGCCGGGGAAATCGACGAACACGTTCGCACCGCTGGCCGAAGCACGGGGCACCGTCGAGCCGGTGGCACGGATGCTGTAGACGGTCCGGTCAGCGGCATCCGTCATGGTGATGCCGGTCACGGTCGGCCGGATCTCCAGTACCACCTTGCCGGGCGCCTGCTCAAGCACCTTCCAGCCCGGTACCTTTTCCAGCGACAGGAGAATGCCGGCGCCGGTCACCGCCAGATGGCTTGCGCCTTCCGCGGCGATCGGCAGGACGGCAGCCTGGGCCTGGCCGGTGGCGACGGGCACCAGCAGCGAGGTGCCATCAACCGTGGGCTGGCCGATGGCGGGTCCCTGGGAGGTCACCTCAAGCCGGAGCACGCCGGGCGCCGTGGTTTGAACGGTCGCGGTAAGCGTACTGCCCGCAGCGGGCTGCGGCGCCGGGGTGGGTGCCGGCCCGGGCGTGGCGGCTCTCGGCGGCAGCACGATCGTGTAGTCGCCATGCACCCAGCCGGTCGTGCCCCCGCTGGAGACCACCCGGAGCCAGGGGGCACGGGTCTCCAGCACGTCCATGGTGTCGCCCTGCGAAAGCACGGCGAGGATCGCCCCGTCGAGCGAGGGGGTTGAGCGTACCCGGAGCCCGTCGGCGTCGCGCACGGCGCGACGCTCGACGACGGCGCCCGGGGCGGGCGGCGGGGCCTGGGGCGTCGGCGCCGGCTGACCGCCGAGGCTGACGCTCCAGCGCCCTTCGGTCAGCTCATAGGTGAGCTGGCCCTCTGCCACCTGCACGTTTTGGCCGGGAATCCAGCCGGTGGCGCCGCTGCCCGTCCGCACCTTGACCCAGCCCTCGGCAGCGCCGAGGTAGGTGAGGGCGTTGCCGGGGTACACACTGGCGAGGCGGTCAAAGGCGCCCGTATCACGGCCACTGTAGACGCCGGCCGCTGTGCGCACGGTCACCGTCTTGTTGCCGAGCGGCAGGGGTGCAGGCGGGGTGACGACGGGCAGCACGGGCACGGCGGAGGCGGGCGCCGGCTGAACCGGCGGCACCTGCGACGGCGGTGGCGGCGGGGTGGTTGTCGGAGGCACGGGCGTGGGTGTCGGAGGCGGCGGGGCCGGTGTCGGTGGCACGGGCGTCGGTACCCCGGCGGCACGCTTCATGTACTGTGCGGCCACCCAGCCCTCGGCACCGCTGCCCAGCCGGACCCGCCACCAGTCGCCCAGCCGCTCCAGCAGGCGAACCTTTTCATCCTGCTTCAACTGTGTCAGCACAGCCCCATTCAGTCCCGGCTGCTTGCGGACATTCAGGACATCCGTATTGACGATCGCGTCAGCCTGCTCATCCTCATAGCTAAGCCGGCTGAACAGTCCGGAAACCCAGGCCTCAGTGCCCACAGCGGTCCGAACTTTGAACCAGCCGCTCTCCTCACCGATCACTGAAGCCGACTGGCTGGCCGCCAGCGCGCCCAGCACCTGGTAGCCGGTCCCGGGGCCCGAACGAAGGTTTAAACCATCCTGGTCGATCGGCCGAAGAGTCGCAGCCTGAGTCAGCCCCGGAACCCCGATAATCAGCAGTGCAGCAACCGCTGCTCCCAGACGCTTCAACCCCGTGCTCACTCCTCGCGAGTAATATCCATAGGTTAGACGGTATTGGTTGAAATAGGTTTCGTAATCCGGTATTCATTTCCTGCCGGTCATTCGTTCACCGGCAGTTCACCCGGTTGGGAACTTTGCACATCCACGTGGCGTCCAACACATACTTCTAGTCGTGCTGAGCAAAAGGAGGCGTTTCAGGCAGGCCGGGGCCTGAACTACACGGAAATGTTCTGGCTCGAGTCGCTCATGTCAGGCGCGGCCTTGCTCCTGGAGTTGCCGACCGGGATCCTGGGCGACAAGCTTGGCCACCGCCGGATGCTGCGGCTCGGGCAAGGGCTGATGCTGGCCAGCTACAGCCTGTTCGCTGTCGCCCGGGGCTTTTGGGCCTTCGCCCTCTCCTCCGTGCTCTACGGCGCGGGACTGGCCTGCATCTCCGGGAGCGACAGTGCCGTTCTCTGCCAGAGCCTGCCGGGGCAGTATCGTAAGGAACTGACCGGCTCCGCCTTCGCCTTGCTGAGCGCCGCTGCCAGTGCGGGCTTCCTCGTAGGCCTGATCACCGGCAGTTGGATGGGCGCAACCGACCCAGCAGTTCCGGTAGTGGTGAACATCGCGCCGATGGCGCTGGCCTTCGCCGCCACCTTCTGCCTCCGGCCGGCGGCGGCGGACGGCCCCGCAGAGGCCCCACCGGCTGCGTCGGATCTCTTTAGCCGGGCGGCGGCACTGATCCGCTTCCAGCCCGCGACGGTCGTGCTGAGCCTGTTGGGCACAGCCGGGTTCGCACTGCTCAATGCCGTCTACTGGTACAACCAGCCCCTGTTCAAGCGGGCGGCAATTCCTGTCGCCTGGTTCGGCCCGATCATGGCGGCTGCCGTCGCCATCCAGATGGTGGTCGCCCTCAGCGCCCCCCGGGCGGAACGAAGCCTGAAGCTGCCCGGCGCTCTCGCACTCTCCCTGGCGGTGCCGGGGTTGGCGTACATCGCCGCCGCCCGCTCAGCCGGCCCGGCAGCAGTGGCCGGGCTTGTCGCCCTGGTGGTGGCGGGCGGCGCCTGGCGCCAGCCGCTCATCCAGGCCGAACTGAACCGGCGCATCACGGACGGCGCCCGGGCCACGAGTCTTTCTGCGCTGTCGCTGCTGGGGACGGTGGCGGGCCTCTGCATCAACCCGGTGATCGGGAGGCTGGGGGACATGGCCCTGGCGACCGCCGTGCTCGGGCTGGGGATCGGCCTGTTGGCCCTGAGTGCCATGGCCCTGTTCCTGCCCTCGTCACAGACCCCGGGACCGTCATAGTGAAGCACGAGGCGGCCCCTGCCAGTACAACTCCGGGTTGATCTCGGAGATACGCAACCTCCACTAGCTTTTACATGTATGTACGATAGCTACGTGATTGTGTTCGAGCTCGCCAACACCACGGAGTGAAACAAAGCGCCGGTCCTTATG
>JAQBPS010000502.1 GCA_028287415.1 Bacillota bacterium
CCACGGACCTCCTCGTACCCACGGTTCAGCAAGTCAAAATCGGGGGCACGGTGACCCGCTACCTCGCCGCGGCGCCCTTGCCCCGGTCCGTGCGGGTGATTGCCGTGGCGGGCGCACCGGCGCTTGACCGTGCCTGGGGCAGGCCCATGGGGGACCGCATGGATACCGTCGTCCGGACGATGCACTCCTTTCCCGGCCCCATGGCCCCGGAATTCCAGGGGCTCACGGCGGACGGGCAGCAGACCACGCTGTTGCGGGCCAACACCGGGCCGATCTACGGTGGCTTCTATGGCTGGGCGCGCGGTGGCATGGGCGAGATCCAGTGGGTGATCCTTGAGAATGGGAAGTCGGTCCTTGCTCAGCATGAGCCGGTCATGTGCCACCCGTTTACGGTGAAACTGCTTCGCTTCTACCTGACCTACCCGCACGGCAGCGTGCCCGACGGCAACTCGCTCTTGGCAGCGCAACTGAGCCCGGCGATCCCTGCTGCGGATGGCGGCATCACGTCCGATCGCATTCAAGCTGCCGCCGGGCGCCTGAACAAGCTGGGGCTTCTGCGCGGATCGACGCTCGCCACTGACAGCAGCGACTTGAACCTGTACGCAACCATGACCCACGCCGAATTAGCGGCCCTGCTTGGGCATGCTGTCGGCCAGTCCGGCAACGCCGTGGCCCTTGCGGGAAGCCCCGATGCGCCGGTCACGGTCGACGCGGTAATGACGGCCCTGATCGGTGCTATCGGGCGTCGTCGGTGCGCCGGCGAGCCGTGGCTTCGTCTACTACCTCGCCGACAGGGCCTTCTACGGATTTCGTCTGAGCACTGGCAAGACTGTGTACACCAGCTTTGCCGACACCGTGCCTCCGGTGCTGAGCGTTACCCCGCCGGAGCCGCATACGTCTTCGGTGCTGTATCGCATCCAGGGTCGGACGTCGCCGGATAGCGTTGCTGTGACTGTGCCTGGTCTGTCCCGGGCGGCGGACCTGCGTGCGGACGGCAACTGGAGCATCCTCGTACCGCTCGCGCCCGGGGCGAACGTGATTACCGTAACCGCGACCGACCTGGCCGGCAATGCCACGGAGTCGACCGTCACCATCGTCCGTGATGTTGCCGTCGGGCCTGCGCCGGGCGATGCAGCGGGGTACTATGCGCTGGGACTGCGTGCCCTCGAGGAGGGTGACTATCAGAAGGCCATCGCTCCGCTGAGCGCGGCGATCAAGCTGAATCCGCAGCACGCAGCGGCGTACTGCGCACGGGGCGTCGCGTATCAGCAAAGCGGGGATGGAAGTGCCGCCGTGGCGGACCTGACGAGCAGCATCAGCCTGGCGCCGGCTGAACCCTGCGGGTACGACTGGCGGGGTTACATGTATCTGCGCCAGGGCAACTTCGATCTCGCCCTCGCAGATTACCAGCAGGCGATTGCGCTGGACCCCGACAGCTTTGTGCTCTACTACCGGCGGGGGCTGGTCTACAGAGGACTGGGGGAAAACGCGAAGGCGCTCGCTGACTTCCAGCGGGCGGTGCAAATGACTGGCGGCGTGTGGCGCGAGGCGGCGCTGCGGCAGATTCAGGATCTCGCTGCCGATGCCGGACACTGATGATGTCGAACACTCATCAGCCCGGCGACGCCCGAAGGCGTTAACCACGGTCCCGCCCCGGATGGTTATCGCCACAGGTGACCTCCTCATTGGGGCTTGTCAATTTTGCTCGCTCGCCCCCAGCTCAGGGGCCGAGCATTTTTGACGATTCAACACCGCTGCCACGTCGCCACGGCGACCGCCCGCCGACGGCCTCAAACACCACAGTCGGCCCGGCGTTGCCCCGGACCCATTGAGCGAGGGCATCACCTGGCTCCACAGTTCGCCGCGGTACACACCAGGGTGCGCGTTGATCCGCACAAAACTGGCACACTAACAAAATCAGAAGGAGGTCGGAACCGATGGACCAAGTACAATTGGCGATTGCCGGCATGACCGGCGACACGTGCGTCAACAAGGTGACCAGCGCCCTGAGCGAGATCAATGGCGTCGATAACGTGGACGTCAGCGTTGGCTCCGCCGCGGTCGCGTTCGACAACACATGGGTCAACTTGCCCACCCTGGTCGCAGCCATCGAGCGGCAGGGCTACAACGTGGTCGGCAACAGCAAGGAGGCGGCCGCCGGCGACTCGCCCGACCGGCCCGGCGGTGCGGCGCCCGGAGCGCCGCCCGAGCCACACCGCGTCGACACCCCCAAGGGGCGCCGTGTCCCGACGCCCGGCGGCGACCTGTCCGGTACCCCTTGAAGTAAGCAAGGCCGCGGGATGCGCTCCCGCGGCCCGCTCATTTGCTCCGATGCGAAGGAGGTGCGCTGTGGAACTCCAAGCAAGTCCGGCACCTGCCGGCACTTACCAGCTGTTTTACCGGCAAGCGGGCAACGGCGGCCCCGCAGTGGTCCTGATGCACGGCAACCCCACACATTCATTGCTCTGGGAGCCGATCATGCCCGCTCTGGCGGCGCAATACACGGTGATCGCTCCCGACCTGCTCGGCTACGGGCAGTCACAGCTTGCGCCGCCGGAGGATCTGACCCTCCCCCGGCAAGCGGAGCATATGCTGGCGCTGCTCGACAGCCTCGGCATCCAGCAGGCCCACTTCATCGGCCATGATCTCGGCGGCGGCATCGCGCAGATCCTGGCACTCGCCCACCCGGAGCGGGTGCTCAGTATCGCCATCATCGACGGGGTCTGCTTCAGCAACTGGCCCGTCCCGCTGGCGACAGGCATGCGCTGGCCGATCGCCCCGGAATTTGAGCCGACCGCTGTGATCCAGGAGATGCTCCGGATCGGCGTGCACAACCAGAGCATGCTGACGCCAGACCTGATTGCGGCGATGGTCGAGCCCTATGTGACCGTCAAGGAGCCGAGTGCGCTCCAGGCCGCCGCCTTTGCCCTGGAACATCACCAGACGGAGGAGGTGTCGCCGCGCATGGGGTCGGTCACTGTGCCCACCACCATTCTCTGGGGCCAGCATGACCGGCATCTGCCGCCATACTGGGGCCTGCGGCTGCACCAGGCGATGCCCCAGTCGTACTTTCAGGTACTGCCGGAGTGCGGGCACTTCGTCATGATCGATAACCCGCTGATGCTGACGGAACAACTGCTTCAGCACTTACAGCGGGCAGCCATGGCGCAGACGCTCGCGGCAGTGCAGCAGTCGCCACGTGCCGATGCGCTCTTGCAACCACAGTGACAGATGAGGGGTTAGCGCGGGCGCCGGCGCCGCCGCCACGCCACCACACCAGCGACCCCCGCTGCCGCACCGCCTCCGATCCACAGGCCGAGGGCGAGGGCGGGCCGGGCAGCAGTCGGTCCCGGCTGGTTGGAGACGGTCACCGGGATGGCGAAGTTTGACTCCTCCTTGCCGGGAATATCGACGGCGTAGGCGGCCTTCCCATCAACGAAGATGAGCGGCGAGCCGACCGACAGGTAGCGGGCCATCTCGGGCCGGCTCCGGGCCAGCGCCAGGTACCGGTCGCT
>JAQBPS010000543.1 GCA_028287415.1 Bacillota bacterium
CGACGTGCTGATCCACCCACAGTCGATCGTGCACTCGGCAGTGGCGTTCGTTGACGGCAATGTGATGGCGCAGATGGGCCGGACGGATATGCGGCTGCCAATTCAGTACGCACTGACCTACCCGGAGCGCGTGGCGGGGTTCCTTGAGCCCCTTGACCTGGCCACCATTGGCAGCCTGACGTTTGAAGCACCGGATGACTTTACCTTTCCTTCCTTGAATTACGCCCGGGACGCCGTTACAATGGGGGGGACCATGCCTGCCGTCATGAACGCTGCCAACGAGGTGGCGGTCCAGCGCTTCCTGGCGAACCAGATTCCCTTCACGGGGATCTTCGGGACCGTCCATGCGGTGATGGAACGCCACGAGACGGTGAAGGCGCCGAACCTGGAGGCCATCCTGGAAGCGGATGCGTGGGCCAGGCGGACCGCCCAATCTCTGGACAGGTGGTGAGTGGGTGACCGCAGTCGATTTTCTCTGGGCAATTCCCGTCTTCGGGTTGCTAGTGTTCATACATGAGCTGGGGCACTTCGCGGTCGCGAAGTACTTCGACATTCGGGTGCACGAGTTCGCCATTGGCTTCGGGCCGATGCTGGCGGGCTTTCAGCGCGGCGAGACCCGGTACAACCTGCGCCTGATTCCGCTCGGCGGCTTTGTCCGCATGGCGGGCATGGAGGACGGCGACCAGGAGGAGCCGCGGGGCTTCGCCAAGAAGTCCGTCGGCGCCCGGGCTGCGGTGATCGCCGCGGGCCCGATCATGAACTTTGTGCTGGCAGCGCTGCTGTACTCGGCTTTCCTGTTCCTCGTAGGCCAGGAACAAGTCCAGGTACCCCGCATTGGCGATGTACCGGCCACCTGCCAGGCGGTCGTCGGCGGCCAGTCGGTGGCCAGGCTGTGCCCGGCCTACGCTGCGGGGCTGCGCCCGGGCGACCTGGTGAAGTCGATCAACGGCGCGCCTGTCGGAGACTGGCAGGACATTCTCACTACGGTAACGGCTTCAGATGGCAAGCCCCAGACATTCGTCGTCCAGCGGGGCAGCGAAACGCGGGAGTTCCACCTGCAGCCGGTACGCAGCCCGGATAACCGCTGGCTCGTCGGCATCGCCGTGGAGATCAGGCGTGAGCCCCTGGGGCGGGCACTGGTGCAGGGGCCGGTCCTCACGGCCAAGACCCTGGGCGCCATGGTCGTCGGCCTCGCGGACATGGTGACCGGGCGGGTGAAGCCGCAGCTGGCCGGGCCGGTCGGCATCACGCGCACGATCGCGGAGCAGGCAGCGCGCGGCTGGGATAACCTGTTGCTGCTGACGGCCTTCCTCTCGATCAACCTGGGTCTGTTCAACCTGCTGCCGATTCCGGCCTTGGATGGTTCCCGCCTGGTCTTTATGGGTGTGGAACTGGTCCGGGGGCGCCAGCTCGATCCGCAGCGTGAGAATATGGTGCACTTTGTCGGCTTCCTGATCCTGGTAGGCCTGATGCTGTTCATTACCTATGGCGAGGTAATCAGGCACTAATTCCGGACGTAAGGGGAATCATCAATATGAATGAGCGCAAACTGACCCGCGCTGTCATGGTGGGCAACGTTCAGGTGGGCGGTGGTGCGCCCATCGCCGTGCAGTCCATGACCAAGTGCGACACCCGCAATGTTCCCGAGGTGATCGCCCAGATCAAGTCCCTGGAAGAGGCCGGGTGCGACATCGTGCGTGTGGCGGCCCCCACCATGGAGGCGGCCGAGTGCTTCAAGGAAATCCGCAAACAGTGCAACATCCCCCTTGTGGCGGACGTGCACTTTGACTACCGCATTGCCCTGAAGGTCCTGGAGGCGGGTATTGATAAGCTCCGCATCAACCCGGGCAACATCGGTGCCCGCTGGAAGGTGGAGGAGGTCACCAGGGCCTGCAAGGAGCGCGGCGTGCCCATCCGCATCGGTGTGAACGCCGGCTCCCTGGAAGATGAGTTCCTGGAGAAGTACGGCTTCCCCACCCCGGAGGGCATGGTCGAGTCGGCCCTCAAGCATGTGGGGATCCTGGAGGACCTGGACTTCCACGAGACCATCATCTCGATCAAGGCGTCGAATGTGAAGATGATGATCGGGGCGTACCAGCTGCTGTCGGAGAGCACGGACTACCCGCTCCATGTGGGCGTGACTGAGGCGGGCACGCCGTTCGGCGGCACGATCAAGTCTGCGGTCGGTATCGGCACGGTGCTGGCCTCGGGCATCGGCGACACGATCCGGGTCAGCCTCTCCACGGATTGCGCGGAGGAGGTCCGGGTCGGCTATGAGATCCTCAAGTCGCTCGGGCTGCGGAGCCGGGGCGTGAACATTATCTCCTGCCCGTCCTGCGGCCGGGTCCAGATCGACCTGGTCAAGGTGGCGAACGAGGTGGAGCAGCGCCTCCGGCACATCGACGTGCCGCTGAACGTCGCTGTCATGGGCTGCGTCGTGAACGGCCCTGGCGAGGCCGCTGAGGCCGACGTGGCGCTCTTTGGCGGCAAGGGTGTGGGCATGCTGTACATCGGCGGGGACCAGGTCCGCAAGACGTCTGAGGCGGAGATGGTCGACTCGCTGGTTGAGCTCGTCGAGAAGAAGGCCGCCGAGTACAAGGAGAAGGGCCTGACCAAGGGCTACGGCCGCCATGGGTAGGGTTTAGAGAAGGCATTATTTTGCCGCGGAGTCCGCGGGTTTCACAGATTTTCGGAGCCTTGGTGGATTGAAGTCAGGCAGCAATCTTCAAGGGCGGGCCTCGGGTGTTTTTATATATATAAACACCCCAGTCCCGACCTTACAGAGCACCCCACAAGGAAAATCCATGCAGGTCCGTTAAAATCCGTGTCATCCGTGATAAAAATAGAAAAACTTCCGCCGTTACCGCTACACCATGTAGAGCATCGCCGCCGTCTGCGTGCAGTGCG
>JAQBPS010000557.1 GCA_028287415.1 Bacillota bacterium
TTTGGTGGCACGAACTTACGAATCGCGGCCCCCGCTTCGATCGTTCTCAGCCGGAGGCGGCTAGCCTTGCCGATCAGCTTGACAGCTTACTCGGGGCGCTCAGTGTCGCGTAATTGGATGACACCGCACCAGCCGAACACAGGAGGAGTGACAGGGGCTGATGCTTAAACAAGAGGGATCAGCCCTAAAACGATAAAGGAAGTGTTCCGCTTGTCCCAGCCGTCGATCGCATTTGTACTGCCCTTTGAGAGCATCGCCGAGACCGCCCGCAGCGTCGCCGCCGAACTGGGCATTCCCGTGCAAACAGCGGTGGGCGACCTGGACAAGGGGGTAGAGCAGGCACGGTTGCTGGCCGGTGCCGGCGCTGAGGTGATCATCAGCCGCGGC
This sequence comes from Bacillota bacterium, assembly GCA_028287415.1. Taxonomy (GTDB): domain Bacteria; phylum Bacillota; class Sulfobacillia; order Symbiobacteriales; family Symbiobacteriaceae; genus RYN-353. Next base: position 388 of record JAQBPS010000557.1, read on the forward strand.
GGCACCGCCCGTATGATCGATGAGGCCATGGCGATGCCCGTGGTGGAGATCCGCGTCACCTCGTCCGATGTGCTGCGCAGCTTCAAGCAGATCGACCCGGGCTTCCGCGGCCAGGTGGGGCTTGCGGGGTTCAAGAACATTATCTACGGCTGCGCCGAGGTCGGCGAGTTGCTCGGACTGGAGATGGTCGACCTGCCCGTCCCCAGCCAGGCCGAGGCCCAGCGGGTGATCGCCGGGGCGGCCGCGGGCGGGGTGGCGCATGTCATTGGCGACCACATCAGCTATGTGTCCGCGCAGGAGCTGGGGCTGGGCGCCACCTTGATCGGCTCTGGCCAGGAGGGGATTGCTCAGGCGCTCTTCGAGGCGCAGCACGTCCTGAACGTGAGCCGGCAGGAGCGGGAGAAGAGCCAGCGCATGGGCACGATCATCGACACCGTCAGCGACGGCATTCTCGCCGTAGATGCGGACGGCCGGGTGATCCTCTTCAACCCGCAGGCGGAGCGGCTCTTCGGTCTCAAGGCGGCGGAGGTGCTGGGGCGGGACGTGGTGGCGGCGATCCCCGGCACCAGGATGCACGAGGTGCTGGCCACGGGGCAGCCCCAGGTGGGCGAACTCCAGCAGGTAGGCCCCACCACCATCGCGGCGACTCGCCGGCCGGTCCGGGTGGGGGCGGCGATCGTGGGGGCGGTTTCTACCTTCCGGGATGTGACCGAGCTCCAGCGCTACGAGCGGTTGGTGCGTCAGAAGCTCCACCAGAAGGGGCTGGTGGCCCGGCACAGCCTGGCGGAGATCACCGGCACCAGCCCGGCGGTCCAGCGAGTGCTGCGGGAGGCCCGCCGTTACGCCCCGACCGATGCGACCGTGCTGATCCTGGGTGAGTCCGGCACCGGCAAGGAGCTGCTGGCGCAGGGGATCCACCTCGCCAGCCGGCGGGGGCCGGGGCCGTTCGTGGCGGTCAACTGCGCGGCCGTGCCGGAGACGCTGCTGGAGAGCGAGTTGTTCGGCTACGCCGAAGGGGCCTTCACCGGCGCTCGCCGGGGCGGCAAGCAGGGGCTCTTCGAACTGGCCCACGGCGGCACGATCTTCCTGGACGAGATCGGCGAGATGCCGCTGCCGCTCCAGTCACGCCTCCTGCGGGTCCTTCAGGAGAAAGAGGTGATGCGGGTCGGCGCCGAGGGGGTGATCCCGGTGGATGTCCGGGTGGTGGCTGCCACCAACCGGGACCTGGAGCAGGACGTGGCCGGGGGCCGCTTCCGGGCGGACCTCTTCTACCGGCTCGATATCCTCCGGCTGGAGGCGCCGCCCTTGCGGGAGCGGCTGGCGGACCTGCCGGAGCTGGTCGCGGTGCTGAGCGCGGGTCTCCGGCAGAAGCACGGCACCGCTCGCACTTTCGCACCGGAGGCGGTGGCCGCCCTGGCCCGCCATCGGTGGCCGGGCAACGTCCGGGAGCTGGAAAATTTCCTGGAGCGGCTCTGGCTGGTGGCGGAGGGGGAGCCGATACCTGTCGAGGTCGTGCTGGCCTACCTGCCCGATGGTGCGGGGGGCGCGGCCGGTGGGCGCGGTGAGGGTGAGGCTGGTGAGAGCGGTAAATCGGCTCCGCTGGGCGCAAGTACTGCCGCTGCGCCGTGGCCCATTCAGCTTACCCTGCAGGAGATCGAGGCACTTGCGATCCAGCAGGCACTGGCAGCCGAGGGGGGCAACCTCCAGCGGGCCGCTGCCCGCCTTGGGCTGCACCGCACCACGCTCTATCGTAAATTGCAACACGTCGATGCAATCTGCAACCAATGATGATGCAAAAAGCTACAGATGGCACTCCGACCCAGGGTTGCGGGTGCCTTCTGCTTGCGTGCGCCCGCGACCGCCCGATTCCGGGCAGACCATACGCCGGCACACGTGGGACTGGCGCCAGGGCGAAGGGGCTCGCGTAGTCTCGGCCTTCGGATGATTTTTCCAAGGCTCTTATATAAGGCACCAGCAACCCCCTGGTTGATGGTGCCTTTGACATTTCCAATGTAGATAAGTCCCGGTTGGCACGATGCTTGCTTGCGTATAGTATGGGACTTGAACCACAGTCACATGGGGTGCGGGTCTACACAGTCTCAATCATCCAGGGAGGATACACAGGTGCAAATCAAAAAGAGCATCGATAAGGTTCCCGGCGGTATGATGATCATTCCCCTGCTCCTGGGTGCCGTCATCAATACCCTGTTCCCCGACACCGCCAAGACATTCGGCGGCTTCACCGGCGCGCTGATGACCGGCTCCCTGCCCCTGCTGGCCGCCTTCTACGTGTGCATGGGCACTACCATCGATTTCAAGGCGACCGGCCACATCGTGAAGAAGGGCGGCATTCTGCTGCTGTCGAAGA
>JAQBPS010000568.1 GCA_028287415.1 Bacillota bacterium
GCCATCGCCGGGATTCCGTGCCCAGCCCTCGACGCGCTGATCAGCCAGGCATCGGTCCTGAACGACTGCGATTACCGGGCCGAGGGCCGGAACCTCGCCGCGTTAGGCCTGGACGGGCTGAACCCGGCCGCGATCCGCAGGGTTGCCTTGCAAGGATAAGTGCTAAGATAGATAGTGAATCACGATTGATTATGCAGGAGGTAGCACACGATGAAGTTAGTTGTAGCGGTTGTGCAGGATCGTGACTCGCAGGAGCTCCTGAACGGGCTCACCGAGTCCGGGCATCGGGCGACAAAGCTGGCCAGCACGGGCGGTTTTTTGCGGGGCGGTAACACCACGTTGCTGATCGGCGTCGCCGAGGAGCAGCTCGACGAGGTGCTGGGGATCATCCGGCGCACATGCAAGGCCCGGGAGCAGCTGGTCACACCTGTCAGCCCTGCCTCAGCAACCGGGGAGGCATTTATTCCCTTCCCCACCGAGGTTGTCGTGGGCGGCGCGATTATCTTCGTCGTTGATATCGAACGCTTTGAGAAGTATTAGCCTAGGGAGTGGGGCGCCGCGTGGGGAAGTTGTCCGGCGAGGTGATCGTGCATGACTTCCCCGAGCAGTAGCCCACAGCGGGCGCCGCAGTCGGCGCTCCGTGTGTCTGATCTACCAGCCGCTGTCCGGTTTTATACCGAGCGGCTGGGTTTCGCGTTGGTGCCTGCTGACGGTCCGGCTGATGGGCCAAGTGGTGTCGCCGGGGTCGTGGGGCCCGCGGGTGTGACCCTGCTGCTGGCTACGTCAGGTGCCGACCTGGCGGAGTGGCCCGCGGTAGCGCAGGCCGGACCGGGTGCCTGGATCTACATCCATCGGCCGGATACCGCCGGCCTGGCTGCGGCGCTTGCGGCTCAGGGCGTGGCGGGGGAGGGGCCGGTCGCTACATACCCTGGTTATCAGCATTTGCAGGTGCTTGATCCTGATGGCTATGTGCTCACGTTCTGGGAGAGCCTGCCGCTCAGCGATGACGAGGTGCTGGAGATCTACCGGACCGGTCCGGAGCGGCTTCAGGCGGCGGTTGCCGGGCTGGACGAGGCCGGGCTCGACCTGCCGCGGGGGCCGGGCAAGTGGACGATCCGCCAGATCGTGCACCACGTGGTCGACTCGGATCTGAGCACCTTCCACGTGCTGCGCCTCGCCCTGGCCCTGCCGGGGCGGCAGATCCAGGCGGACGTGTGGGACCCGGACCAGTGGGTGGCGGGGCTTGACTGTGCCAGCCGGCCGGTGGGCCCGGCCCTCAGCTTGATGACGGCCGCTCACGGGTGGATCCGCGAGGTAGTGGGCCACCTGCCGGACGCCCTGGATCGCTCAGTAAGCTGGCCGAGCGGCTACCGGGCCGAAGTGCGGGAGCTGATGCGGCAGGTGGGCGGCCACGCGCTGCACCACATCGCCCAGATCACCGAGACCCGGCGCCGCCACGGGCGGTGAGTATAGCGAAACCCCGCCGGACACAGGTCCAGCGGGGCTTTTTCATCTGCTTCTGGCGCTACTTCTTGTTGCTGGCCTCGGACGAGTGGCCTGGGAAGGCCGCCGAGGCCGGATCAATAAACGCCTTGGCGTTGTTGATGGCGGTAGCCGCCTCGCCAAAGCCGGTGGCGATCAGGCGGAGTTTGCCGGGGTAGTAGGCGATGTCACCGGCGGAGTAGACCCCGGGGATGTTCGTCTCGCCCTTGCTGTTGACACTGATCTGCTTCTTGCCCTCGATCTCCAGGCCCCAGTCGAGCATCTTCCCGAGCGATGCCTTGAAACCCGTGCCCAGCACGATAAAGTCGACGTCGAGCGTGGTCGCCTCATTCGAGCGGTTGTCGAAGATGGTCGCCGTCTGCACCCAGTTGCCGTCGCCGGTCACGATGCGCAGCTCATGGAACACCTGCACATTTACCCGCGAGGCCGCCAGCTTCTTCAGGCTCTCCTCGTGGGCCCGGAAGCCGTCCCGGCGGTGGATCAGGGTGACCGACTTGGCGAGGGGCTCGACCATGAGCGAGTAGTCGACCGCAGAGTCGCCGCCGCCGACCACCAGCACGTTCTTGCCGGCATAGCGCTCCAGGTTGGTCACATTAAAGAAGGCGCCCTTCTGCTCGTACTCCTTGGTGGGATCGCCGGGCAGCCGGTTCGGCTCGAAGGCACCGATGCCGGCGCTGAGCAGCACGGAGCGGCCATAGTGCTTATCGCCGGTCTGGGTGACCAGTTCAAAGGTGCCATCCTCCAGCTTATTGAGTTCCTCCACGCGGGTGCCGAACACGTAGACGGCGCCGGGGTTGGCCATGTCGGCCTGCTCTTTACACTGCTCGACGAGTTGCTTGGCACCGACCCGCGGGAAGCCCGCGACGTCGAAAATATCCTTCTCGGGATACAGGGCAGTCAGCTGTCCCCCTGCGTCAGGCAGGGCCTCAATTACCTTTGTCTTCATGCCGCGCATGCCGGCATAGAACACCCCGAACAGTCCGGTGGGACCGGCGCCTACGATAATTACGTCAAAGAGTTCCTTCTCCGTGTGCACGAGCAACAACCTCCTGCAGTTGATCATCACGGGGCGAAGCGCAGTTTACCCTTATTTTTGGGATAATTCCTCCAGCAGTATAACACGACGAGGGCTACACTGTGCAGAGAGCCGTTCTTACGCCCTCAGGCTTCGGGCTATAAGTCAACATGATACCACCTTGGCACTATCTGTCAAGAACGCCGATGCCTGGGCATACGCCTGCCCTGGGTACGGATTTCCCGACATAAAAAATGCATTTTCCGAATCCGCGTAATCCGTGGCTATAAAAATGTTTCGCGCCCGCGCTAAACTCCGCCCGGCGCAACACCCGGATGATTGTCCTGACCGCTCTGATTGCTGCTGTTTATGGTGATCCCGCCGGTCGCCTCCCTGCTCTTCGGACCGGACCTGACCGGCTCCGGACGCAAGGCGGCTTGAGGCGCTTTCAGCAGAGATGCCCTGCCGGTCACCCCCGCTGCAATTGGATCGCATACTCGTATCGGTCCCCACGGTAGATGACGTTCGCGTACTCGATCGGCAAACCCAACTGGTCACTGGTGATCCGGGTGATGGCGAGGCCCGGCGTGCCCGGCGCCACCCCCAGAC
>JAQBPS010000583.1 GCA_028287415.1 Bacillota bacterium
CTCAACGTCAAGTGGTTGCAGGCGGACGGCTTTGAGGCGGACGACCTGCTCGGCACCCTGTCCAGGCAGGCCGCCGACCAGGGCATTGACACGCTGGTCGTCACGGGCGACCGTGATGCCCTCCAGCTGATCGATCCGCACGTAAACGTCATATTTACCAAGAAGGGCATCAGCGAAGTCACCCGTTATGATGTGGACCTACTGCGGGCGGAGAATGGTCTGAGCCCGCGGCAGATCATCGAGCTCAAGGCACTGATGGGCGACACCTCGGACAACATTCCCGGTGTGCCGGGCGTGGGCGAGAAGACCGCGGTGAAGCTGCTTACGGAATACGAGTCCGTAGAGGGTGTCTACGCACATCTTGATCAGATCAAGGGCGCCCTCAAGGAGAAGCTGGCCTCAGCCAGGGAGCTGGCGGAGCTCTCCCGCAAGCTCGCCACCATCGACCAGAATGCGCCGGTCGCGTTTGTACCGGACGAGTTCAAGCTCGGTGAGCCGAACTATACGGAGGCGATGTCGCTTTTCAAGCGGCTCGAATTCAAGAGCCTCCTGCCCAAGGTGACGCCGAAGGCCGGCGCCCCGGAGGCGGAGGTCGCCGCCGAGATCGCTGCGGCGGAGGCGACCCCGGTGGTCGAGCCCGAGCATGCCGACAGCGCGGCGGCGTTCACTGCCAAGGTGGCCGCCGCAGGGGCGGACCTGGCGATCGTGGCGCCGTGTGTCAGCCACAAAAACGAACCCGGCCGCCCGCAGCCCATCAGCGCTGCCGTGATGACCGCTGAGTGTGTGCTGTACGCCCACGGCGAGGCTGCGCTCGGCATCGGCGCCGTCCTGGAGCGTGCGGAGCGCGTGGCCGGCTTTGACCTGAAGCCCGTCTACAACTGGGCTTACGGCCAGGGGCTTACGCCAAAGGCGCCCGAGTTTGACGTGGTGCTGGCCCAGTACCTCCTCGATCCGGGCCGTGCCAACTACAAGCTGGAGGATATCGCCCGGCAGCATGGTCTGGGCGAGCTGCCCGAGGGGGAGTCCGCCTCGGCATGGGCGACCCGCGCCTCCGTTATCCCGAAGCTCCAGGCAGCCATGGTGACCGCCATGGCAGAGGAGCACCTGCTCGACCTGTTCCACAACATCGAAATGCCGTTGCTGCCGATTCTCGCGGAGATGGAAGCGGTTGGCGTCAAGGTGAACCAGGCGGTCCTGGCGGAGATGGGCGTCGAGCTGGACCGCCGGATCCAGCAGGTGACTGGCGAGATCCATGAACTGGCCGGCATGCCGTTCAATATTGGCAGCCCGAAGCAGTTGGGCGAGGTGCTGTTTGAGAAGCTCCAGCTGCCGCACGGCAAGAAGACGAAGACCGGCGCCTGGTCAACCGACGCCGAGGTGCTGGAGGAGCTGGCCGAACAGCATGAGGTCGTCGCCAAGATTCTCGACTACCGCACGCTGACCAAGCTGAAGGGCACGTATGTGGACGCCCTTGGTTCGCTGATCGCCCGGGACGGCCGGATCCATACCACGTATGCGCAGACGGTCGCCGAGACAGGCCGTCTCTCGAGCAAAGACCCCAACTTGCAGAACATCCCCATCCGGATCGAGGAGGGCCGCCGCATCCGGCGCGCCTTTGTGCCGGCGCAGGGGCACGTACTGGTCGCCGTGGATTACTCGCAGATCGAGCTGCGGGTCGTGGCCCATTACAGCGGGGACCCGGCCCTTCAGGAGGCCTTCGAGACGAACCAGGACATCCATACCCGCACCGCATCGATCGTGTGGGATGTGCCGATGGAGCAGGTGACGTCGGAGATGCGCCGCAAGGCGAAGGCGGTCAACTTCGGCCTGATTTACGGCCAGACGGACTTTGGCCTCGCCCGCTCCGTCGGCATGAGCCGGGCCGAGGCGAAGACGTTTATCGAGACGTACTTCGAGAAGTTCGCAGGCGTCAAGGCATACATGGACGCCAAGAAGCAGGAGGCCCGCGAGAAGGGCTACGTCACCACGTTAGATGGCCGCAAGCGGCTGCTGCCGGAGATCAACCACCGGATCTACAGCATTCGCCAAAATGCGGAGCGCATGGCGATCAACACGCCGATTCAGGGCACCGCTGCGGATTTGATGAAGCGGGCAATGATCAATGTGGACAAGGCGTTGAAGGCGTCGGGGCTGAAGGCCCGTATGATCCTTCAGGTGCACGACGAACTGGTCTTCGAGTGCCCCGAGGCTGAGGTCGAGGAGCTGAAGACGCTCGTCAAGCGGGAGATGGAGGGAGCGATGACGCTCGCCGTCCCGCTCCAGGTCGAGGTCAAGGTCGGCAGCGACTGGTATTGCGTAGAGAAGGTGTAACATGCCGGAACTGCCAGAAGTCGAGACGGTTCGACGAACGCTTTATGATAAAGTAGTGGGTAGGACGGTCGCGTGGGTGGAGATCATCACGCCCCGCCAGATCTGGTACCCGGACGCCGACACCTTCCGTGCGGAGGTAGAGGGCGCCCGCTTCACCGAGATCGACCGGCGGGGCAAATACCTACTCTTCCGTCTGGGCCCGCTGACCCTCGTGGGGCACCTCCGCATGAGCGGGCACCTGTTTGTCTGCGATCCGGAGCGGCCGCGCGACAAGCACACCCACGTGATCTACCACCTGGACAACGGGACCGAGCTTCGTTACGAGGATCAGCGCAAGTTCGGCGGCTTCCATTTGCTTGGGCCGCAGGGCGAGGGGATGCCGCCGGGCCTGGCCGGACTGGGACCGGAGCCGCTGTCGGACGATTTTACCCCTGAGGTGCTGAGCCGCGGCTTGCAGGGCCGGCGGGCGCCCGTCAAGGCGCTGCTGCTCAACCAGGCCATTGTCGCAGGCCTGGGGAATATCTACGTCGATGAAGCGCTATTTTGCGCCGGGGTCCATCCCGCCCGCCTGGGCGAGTCCCTGACCCCGGCGGAGGTTGAAACGCTGCACGGCTGTATCCGTACGGTGCTCGCCCGGGCGGTCGAGAAGCGGGGCACCACCTTCTCACTCTATTTCGATGGCGAAGGTCAGGAAGGCGACATGTACGATGAGCTCCAGGTGTTTGACCGCAGCGGGCAGCCCTGTCCACGGTGCGGCACGCCAATCGTCAAGCTGGCGGTGGCGCAGCGCGGGACGCATGTCTGCCCGACCTGCCAGACAGCGCCGGAGGGCGCCGTACTGGCGACCCGCCGGGCGCGGCCCGGGCGCCGGGGCGACTCTGTCACCGTGGCCGCCGAGCCGGCCAAGCCCTATAACCCGCGCGGCAAGCGCAAAACGAAAGGTGACTGACGCATGAAGCTATTGGCGTTTGAGTTCGAGAGCGAGAAGGAGCTGCGCGACACGGTCAAAAAGCTCTGGGAGAGCCTGGGCGTGAGCGGGGAAGTGGCCGTGCGCCCGCTGGAAGGCGACCGCTGGCGGCTGGAGCTGACCGCCGAGAAGGAGCTCCGTGAAGCGACTCTGGAAAAGTTCGCCCAGTACCGGGTGGAGGCGGGGGACTAGCAGATGCGCGTGATCGGGCTGACGGGCGGCATCGCCAGCGGGAAGAGCAGCGTTACCCGGATCCTGCGTGAACTGGGCGCCCCCGTGATCGATGCGGATGCGATTGTGCATGAGCTGCAGGCGCCGGGGATGCCCGTCACCGCGGCGATTGCCCGGGAGTTCGGACCGGCGGTGGTCCGCCCGGACGGTTCCCTTGACCGGGCCGCATTGGGGCGGATCGTCTTTGCTGACCCCGCCCGGCGGACAGCCCTGGAGGCGATTGTCCACCCGGCCGTGCGGGAGCGCATGTGGGCGGAGGTGGAGCGCTACCGCCAGGAGGGGCGCCCCGCCGTCGTGCTCGACGTGCCGCTGCTGATCGAGGGCGGGCTTCACCGTCTGGTCGACCAGGTCTGGCTGGTTTACCTGGACAACGAGACTCAGGTTGCCCGGCTGATCAGCCGGGACGGCCTGACCGCTACCGAGGCCGGGCAGCGCATTGCCGCTCAGCTCGATCTGGAGGCGAAGCGGCAGCACGCCGACCTGATCATCGACAACACCGGGTCGCTCGAAGCCACCCGCACCCAGGTAACCAACGCATGGCGGCAAGCCGGCCTCTAGGTTGGGGGAGATAAAGGAGAGTGACTGTGCGGCGTCGACAGAAGCGTATCCGTGTAATCAGACTTGCGATCGTGGTCCTGGTGGCGCTGGCAGCGCTCCTGGGCTTCAGCAGCCAGTGGCTGGTCGCCCGGATCTATCCGCTCCAGTACAAGGAGAGCCTGTTTCGCGAGGCCCAGGCGAATGGCCTGGACCCGTACCTGGTCGCTGCGGTGGTCCGCAGTGAATCCCATTTCCAGGCGAATGCAACTTCCAGCCAGGGTGCCCGCGGGCTGATGCAGATTATGCCCGACACCGGCGAATGGGCCGCCACCCAGATGAAGGTGCCGTTCGCTCCGAACATGCTATACGATCCTGACTACAACCT
>JAQBPS010000584.1 GCA_028287415.1 Bacillota bacterium
CACCGTCGAAAACACGATGGAGCTTTCCATCTTGTCATCCTCCTTTAGATCGTTCGGTATTTGATCCACTACATTGATTCTTATTTAAATTACTTCCTGCTCGTTGATGAAAAAATTACACGATTAGCGGATAATAAATAAATGGCGAGCCTTGCATCCAGGGCAAGACTCGCCATCGGGTTGGGGCAGCGGCGAAGCGATCAGCCCAGCACACGTTCCAGAAAGTGCTCCACCGCATAGGTGCTGATCTGCCCGAACGGGCCGCCGAGATTGACGTCGGACCCATGCGTCGCCAGGGGCACCGAGACGATGGTGTGCGGCACGCCGGCATCCCGCAGCAGAGCGGACAGCTTGACGTTGTGCAGCGGCGAGACCAGACAGTCGGCAGCACCCTGGATCATCAGCGTCGGTGGGAGCCCCGGCACCACCAGCGTCAGAGGCGAGGCGTCGCGGTAAGCGTGGGGCACCGCCTCCGGGCTCCCGCCGAGGTACTGGCCGAGGATCTCCCGGGACGGCAGGATCCAGCCCGGCTCATCCCAGCCCCAGGCCAGGTCGAACGGGCCATAGAAGGAGATGACGCCGCGGATGGCCGGATCGTGCGCGCTATAGGCGGCGACGACGGCCAACTGCCCGCCTGCGGAGCGGCCGAGCAGCACAAAGCGCTCCGGATCTGCGCCGAGCCCGGCGGCCCGCTCCTTGATGTAGGTGATCGCTGCCTTCACGTCAGCGAGCGGCGCCGGGAAGGAGGCGCCAGGCGCCAGCCGGTAGTCGATGGCGGCCACCAGGTAGCCACGGGCGGCGAGGTACCGGTTGAGCCCGGCAAGCTGGGTGTGGTCGCCGCTGCGCCAGGAGCCACCGTGGATCACGAGCACCACGGGCGCCGGCCCATCGCCGGCGGCAGGTCGGGTGATCGCCATCTTGAGCGGGCGCCCGTCACCGTGGTCGGCGTAGACGACCGTCTCGGTTGCGAGCCGGGGCGACGGCAGGCCAAGCAGCAGGGCGCCCGCCCGGAGCGGCCGCCGGCCGGTGCCCGGGACGGGGCGGCAGGGGCCAAAGGCGGCCTCCAGGTCGGCGGGGAGCCGGCGGGCGACCGGAATCGCACGCAGCAGCGGCATCAGGAAGAGGACGGCGGCAGCGCCAGCGAGGACGGAGCCCAGTGCGCCCGGCCAGCCGTGAACCCAGCCCGGCCACAGGAAGGGGAGGCAGAGGATCACGAGCAGATGGCCCCACTCCTTGACCGGCACGGAGAGCAGCCAGAGCCAGGCTGCGGGGGGCGGCACAACCGCAAGCAGGGAGATGACGAATAGCAAGAGCGCCAGCAGTAACATGGTCATAGACGATGGGTCACCTCGGTCAGCGATGTGGTCGGCAAACGGTTATTGATTCTCCTCGGGACGGCTGGTTCCTCTGTCTGATGGCCGCTGCGGGCGCATAGCCATGAGCGATGGCCCTCCTGGCCCCACATCATCGGTAATAAAGGAGACGACGGCAGATGGTCAAGCTGTATGACCTGTCAATACCCACCGGGATTCAGACCCCGGCCTGGCCCAGCTATGAGCCGCTGCAGGTGCAGTACTTCAAGCGGCTGTCATTTAACGGTGCGAACGGCCAGATCATCCGGTCGAGCAACCACGTCGGCACCCACCTGGACGGCCAGTGCCACTTTGTCACCGGCGGGCAGGATATCGCCTCGATCCCCCTCGAGCGCCTGTACGGGCCCGGCGTGGTCGTCGACCTGTCGGACATCGCCGTGGACTACGGCATTTACACCTCCCGGGACGTCGAGGAGCGGGTGGCGGTGCAGGAGGACGACATCCTCTTCATCTACACGGGCTACAGCCGCTACGGCTGGGATCAGCCCGAGGCGGACGAGCAGCGCTACATGCTGCGCCACCCGGGTCCCACCCGCGAGTTCTGGGAGTGGTGCCAGCGCAAGCGCATCAAGCTGCTCGGCGTCGACTGCGGTTCGCAGGACCACCCGATGAACACGAAGATCCGGGAGTGGCGCCCGGACGAGGCGCGCAAGGCGGATGGGCACCTGCGGGAGCAGTACGGCAAGGCCCTGGAGGCGCTCTTCCCGCCGGAGGATTACCAGGGGATGCACTTCGGCCTTTTCCCCAGCGGCATCATCCATGTGGAATGCCTCGGCGGCGACATCGGCAAGCTGCGTAACCAGCGCACCACGATCGGCGTTTTCCCGTGGAAGTTCCGGGACGGCGAGGCGGCGTTTTGCCGGGTGGTCGCCTTTCATGACGAGTCTTTACCTCACGGCTAATAGCCCTTCCGGGCCCATACCTTTTTAGTAAAAAATGGTAGCATATGAGGCGGAGAGCGCTGGCTCTCTGCCCCCTTGCGCGGGGGCGACTCCTGTTAAAAGGAGGTTCCAGCGTGAATGCAGTAAAGCGAGCGGCCTTCAGTTGGGGCTATGCGGCGGTGGACGGGGTGCGGTTCCGGATCCCCTGGGACATCAACGAAGCGGAGTTCGGGCAGCGTCACTACCGATTCGCCAAGGGTACCCTCGGTGAGATCCTGACCTTCACGCGGGCCAACTGCCCCTACCGTACCCCCATGGAGATCAACCGCTGGATGCGTGGCAACAATCCCACTGAACTGCACGTCGGGATCGACTGCTCAGGTCTCGTCTATCGGGTGCTCGATGAGGCAGCCGCCCTCAGCGGCGCCCCCGGCCTGGAGCAGACCCTGCACTCGGACGCCTACAACACAAGCGTCGACGGACTCACCGACGTCTCGGTCGCCGATCCGCTCAGCCGGGCGCAGGACGTCCAGACCGGCGATGTGATCCGCTTCAACAATGGGGGCCACGCCGGCGTCATCTTCGATGTGTCGACGGATCCCGGCGGTCGCGTGACGGAGGTCTGGTTCATCCACTCCGGCCTGTCCGGCGGCCCGCACATCGCGTGGATCGAAGTGCGGGACAACAACGAGGATATCGGGCACTCGTCCACCCAGTGGCACGAGGTGAGCGAACGGCCGTGGCTGGCGGACAACGGCCTGCGTGACTTGTACTACCAGCGGACGTGCCACAGCCGGTACTACCTCGGCGAGCGGGGCCGCTCGATCAAGATTCCGATCGCCGTCACCCTGAACGGGCGGCCGCTCAACTTCCCCGTTGCGCCATTTGCCCGGGAGGGCGTCTCCCTGGCGATGGCGCGGCCGATCGCCGACGGGCTCGGCGCCGACCTGGTGTGGAACGAGTCGGAGCAGAGCGCCCAGTTTTACTGGCAGGGCCGGTTTCTGAAGCTGCAGGCCGCCACGACGACCGCCTGGACCAACAGCGGGACGATCACGCTGGTCGCCGAGCCGGAGCTGATCCTCGACCGGATGTTCATGCCCATCAAAGCGCTGGAGAGGGGGCTGGGGGTGCGGGTCACCTGGCAGTCCTGGCCGCCCACGGTGCGTTTGGCGACGTGATGGCAGGCAGTTCCAGAAAAATTTGTTCGGATTGTCATCTGCTTGTCACACGGTTGTAATACAGAGGCGCTATGATGTGGTTGTGTGTTGAACCCCCTCTGTGTGATCCATACTCTACGGCGGCCTGTAAGGGCCGCCGCTTTTTTTGTGCTTTAAAGCTATCGCTTTTGTCTGCGGGGGAAAAGGCTATAGCTCGCTATTTGTAAAATATTACCTCTTGGCGTTCGCGTTCTCTATTCAGCGAGCCAAGAGGAGTGTTTCGGGTGCGCAGGCGATGGATTGCAAGGTTTGTCTTGTTGCTGCTGGTTGCAGGCATCCAGATCCCGGTCAGGGCTGCAACGCCCCGCCATCAACCACCCACGGTGACGGCAGCGGCACCGGCCCCAGAGCGTACGCCGCCACCGCAGCCGGTGAAGGGCAGTAAAACGCCGTCCGCAGTTGGAAGGACCCCGGCCAACGGCGGGGGAGCCCCTATCATGGGCACGAGCGTCGACCCGGGGGATGGCGGCGGCGGTTCCGGGCTCCAGGTGAGCGACATGTCACGGCAGGCGGCCCAGCGTCTGGTGACGCAAATTGTGGGCACTGATGTCGCCATCAGCAACGTTTCATTTCGCGGCACCCAATACAGTGCGGGAACTTTCACAGGGGGTTCGGGAATTCTCGGCTTCGAGA
>JAQBPS010000625.1 GCA_028287415.1 Bacillota bacterium
CCTACAACCGGTATGGGTACTCCAGCAAGGAAATGGACGCCCTCCTCGACAACGCTGACCATGCCAAGGCAGGTCCGGAGCGCTTCGCCCAGTACGGCAAGGCGGAGCAGATCGCCGTCACCGAGGCTGGCTTCATCCCGCAGTCCTACCCGAAGGCGATGTTCCTCGTCCGCCCGACGGTCAAGGGCATCCGTCTCAACGTGATGGGCGTCCTCCCGCTGAACACCGTCGAGTACACCAAGTAGCGCCGTAGCCCCCGATGCCCGCCGGGGACCGCCGCAGGGTGGTCCCCGGCGGCCCCTGTCCTATCAGCCTCATCAGCTACGCAAAAGGGGGGACGGTCCCTGATCACTTTTACGTTTCGGCGACTGCTCGCGCTGATCCCAACCCTGCTGGTCATCTCCGCGATCACTTTCTTCATGGGGTTTGCGGCACCAGGCGACCCGATCCAGACCATGCTCGGTGAGCGCGCCAAGCCTGAACAGGTGGCCGCGATCAGGCGCGAGTACGGGCTTGACAAGCCGCCGATCGTTCAGTACGGCAGGTACCTCCTGGGCGTCGCCAAGGGTGACTTTGGCAAATCTTACGCTTATCAGGGGCGGCCCGTCGCGGAGATGGTGATGGAGTCGTTCAAGACCTCGATGAAGATCGGTGCGATCGCCGCAGTGTTCTCGGCAGTGTTCGGGATGGCCTTCGGAATCATTGCGGCGGTCAATCGCAATCGGTGGCCAGATGCGCTCTCGATGTTTGTCGCAGTGCTCGGGGTATCGGTGCCGGGCTTTGTTGCTGCCATCGCCTTGATGTACATTTTCGGCGTATGGCTGCAAATCTTGCCGGCGGTCGGCTGGGGTGACCCAAAGAACTACGTTCTGCCGGTGATTGCACTGGGTGCCCGGTCTTCCGCCCTTATCGCCCGCATTACGCGTTCCGCAATGTTGGATGTGCTGGGGCAGGACTATGTCCGCACCGCCTGGGCAAAGGGTTTGCCTGGCCAGCGGGTCGTGCTGAAGCACGCCGTCAAGAACGCCATGATTCCGGTGCTGACCGTGCTGGGTACCACCTTTGGCACGCTGATTACCGGTGCCTACACGATTGAGTTCATCTTCAGCATACCCGGCATCGGTCGCATCTCCCTGGACGCGATTTTTCAGCGGGATTACCCGGTGATCCAGGCGAGCGTGCTGCTCGTGGCGGCTACCTTTGTGCTGGTCAACCTGGTTGTCGACGTACTCTATGGCACCGTGGATCCGCGGATCCGTTATTCGTAGGAGGTGGCGACATGAGCGCAAAACTTGCACCCGTGCCGGCCACCCGGGTGCCCAAGACCGTGATGCCCCCGAGCCCCAGCTTGTGGCAGGCCGCCTGGCGCCGGCTGATTCGGAGGCCGACCGCAGTTCTGAGCATGATTTATATCGCGGTGTTGATTCTAGCGGCGCTCTTTGCCAAGCAGATCGCGCCGTACCCGCCTGACTTCCAGGACTACTCGGCGCTACGGCTCAATCCGTTCACCGCGGGTCACGTGATGGGGACCGACACCCTTGGCCGCGACATCTTCAGTCGCATGATCTACGGCACGCGCATCTCCATGTCGGTCGCGGGGGTCGTTCTGGTGATTGCCGTGGCCATTGGCCTGACGCTCGGCTTGCTGGCCGGCTACTACGGCGGCCTCATCGACATGGCGATCATGCGCTTGACCGACATCATGTTTGCATTCCCGGACCTGTTGCTGGCGCTCCTGATCATGGGCATCCGCGGGCCCGGAATGCCCAATCTGTTTATCGCACTCGGGATCGTCGCCTGGCCGAACCTGGCGCGACTGGTGCGAGGACAGGTACTCTCCTTGAAGGAAGCGGACTTCATTCAGGCCGCGCAATCGCTGGGCAGCAATGACCGGCGGATCATCATCCGCCACTTGCTGCCGAACTTGATGAGCCCGGTGCTGGTGACCGGCACGCTGTCGGTGGCGGGGGTGATTCTGTCCGAGGCGACGCTGAGCTTCCTGGGCATCGGCATCCGTCCGCCCACGCCGTCATGGGGTTCCATGCTGAATGAGATGATCGCCATGATCTACTCGCAGCCGGTGCTCCTGGTGGGCCCCAGCTTGATCCTGGCTGTGACCGTGCTGGCGTTCAACTTCCTGGGCGACGGGCTGCGTGACGCCCTCGACCCGCGGCTCCAGCGGTAAGCAGCAAACAGCGCGGGCGCCGGGAAATTTCCCGGCGCCCCTTTGGCTTGTTGCAGGCTTATCGGCCGAAGAGCCACCCGCCATTCACGTTGAGTATTTCGCCGGTGATAAAGTCAGCGCGGGGCGATGCGAGGAATGTGACCGCACCGGCCACGTCATCGGCACAGCCAGGCCTGCCCACTGCCGTCTGGGCAGACAGCGCCTGCACGCGGTCTGCAGGCCAGTCGCCGGTGAAGCCGGTGTTGGCAATGAACCCCGGCGCAACGGCATTGACGGTGATGCCCTGAGGACTCAATTCCCGGGCCAGGCCAAAGGTCAGGCCATGCACCCCGGCTTTGGCGGCCGCATAGGCCATCGACCCTGCACGGCTGCCGCCGGTGAACGCGGCGATCGACGAGATGTTGATGATGCGCCCGCCCGTTCTTGGCAAGTGGGGGGCCACGGCCATCGCCATCAGGAAGGCGCCTTTCAGGTTTGTGCCCAGGACGTCGTCCCACAGCTGTTCGGCATCCGCCATGGGCAGATCGGTTGTCACGCCGCTCACGAAGCCTGCATTGTTGACGAGGACATCGATTCTGCCGAATTGGCGGAGTACAGCCGCCACCGCTGTGGTAACCTGGTGCGACTCGCTAACATCTGCTAGCTGCCAGGTCACGCCGCATCCCAGGTCCTCCGCGGTCTGGCGCAGGGGGGCGTCGGTTCGCCCGATGATCACGACCTGGCAGTTCTCTGTAGTGAACGCTGCGGCCACAGCCCGTCCGATACCGCTGCCACCACCAGTGACCAGCACCACGCGCGCCGGAACTTCTTTCAAAGGGATGCCACCTCCTATCACAGCTGATGATAGGAGAAACAGAGTAATAGGTCCAATATATCAATCGTCCTACACT
>JAQBPS010000628.1 GCA_028287415.1 Bacillota bacterium
ATCAACGGCCGTCCTGAATATGTCCGTCAGGCCTGTGAGGACAGCCTGCGGCGCCTGAATGTGGATGTGATCGACCTCTATTATCAGCACCGTGTCGATCCGAGCGTCCCCATCGAGGAGACGATCGGCGCCATGGCCAAGCTGGTCGAGGAGGGCAAGGTCCGCGCCCTGGGCATGTCGGAAGCAGCGCCGGAGACCATTCGGCGGGCCCATAAAGTCCATCCGATCGCCGTGCTCCAGACGGAGTACTCGCTCTGGAGCCGGGATCCGGAGGACGATGTGCTGCCCACCTGCCGGGAGCTCGGCATCGGCTTTGTGCCGTACAGCCCCCTGGGCCGCGGCTTCCTCACGGGGCAGATCAAGCGCTTTGAGGATCTTGAGGCGGACGACTACCGGCGCCACTCCCCGCGCTTTCAGGGGGAGAATTTCCAGCGCAATCTGGATCTGGTGAAGCGGATCGAGGAGATCGCAGCACAGAAGGGCTGTAGCCCCGCCCAACTGGCCCTGGCCTGGCTGCTGGCGCAGGGCGAGGACATCGTCCCGATCCCCGGCACCAAGCGCCGCAAGTACCTGGAGGAAAACCTGGGGGCGCTGGAGGTCCGGATCACCGAAGAGGACCTGGCCCGCATCGAAGCGGCGGCCCCCCGTGGTGCGGCGGCCGGCGAACGCTACGCGGAAGCGGCCATGCGGTCGTTGAATCAGTAACAGACGCGTGAAGGGCGCCATGCCGTAGCATGGCGCCCTTCACGCATAGTTCGCCAACACGCCACCGAGCGGTGGGACAGTTTAGCGTGTGCGGCGCAGGAACGTTGCCGCACCGCCCGCTACCAGAAGCGTTTGCACTGCCCAACCGTGCCATCCCGGTACACGTAAGGCCGCGATGAATGAGATCAACAGTGCGATGCGGAGTGTCAGCAGGATCATGTTAGGTACCCCTTTCTTCAGCCTCATCAGCGATCACAAGCTCCCCTGAGTTGATTCGCAGACAGTTGCGCCACGATATGATGAATTTAAATCACACTCAATTGTACTAGATAGTAATACCGTGGCAATAGAAATTATGATGAAGGCCCGAGACAACATGTCTCGGGCCTGGCCATTGGGTGTCTGTGGTGAGGGTCAAAAGTATAATTGACGAACTTTTGTAAGTATCTACTACGTTCGCCCCCTGAAGGGGCAGTGGTGAAGCACACTCCACGGTGCCAGGCGGAGATGGGTGTTTGGCGGTGTTCGTCGTGTGCTTTGCTGGAAGATATGCTATAAATAGGTAAGGCTGAACGCCCGGTAGTGACGTACCGGGCGTTCGAAACCGCAGCCTGGAAAGGGGGGATCGCCCTTGGCTGCAGTGGGGCACCTGACTGAGTTGTTGGGGCACAGACTTTCGGAAGTGAGGCTCCAACGTGGCTTGACGCTTGACCAGGTCTCTGAGCGAGCCGGCCTGTCTAAGAGCTATGTGTGTGACATTGAGCACGGCTACAAGAATCCGACGCTGGATGTACTTGAACGCCTTGCGCATGCTGTGCGAGTGCCGTTGTGCTCTCTGCTCGCAGTTTCGTAACACTTGGAGACGATTCACCGGCAGCGAACCACCACCTTTTTCCATCTTAGCAGAGAATTGTTGTGACAGCAACCCACTTTTGCCGCGCGCAGGAGAACCGCCCGACCGGGGCGGTTCTCCTGCGTTGTGCGGCGTTCGCCTACATGCGCCCTGCGTACCGCTTGCGCAGCGCGTCGTTGTGAGCATCCCCGCCGTCCACGTTGGCGCTCAACAGCACCGGCGGCCGCTCGCCCCGGTCCAGGAAGGCCTGCACCCACTCGGCCGTCAGTGCCTGGGCGACGAATGCCCCGGTGATCGATGAGATCGAGCAGCAATTCCAGCCCTCGCCAGGCACAGGCAGAGCCGCATCGCCGTAGGGCCCGCAGTTATCGATGACGACATCGGCCAATTCATGCAGTTTCCGGCCCGAGGGATGGCGAGAGGTGACCTGACTGGTATGGTTTAGCGCGGTCACCACGACCAGCGGGAGGCCGCGCCCCTTGACTGCCGCGGCCAGCTCGACGACGGCGCCGTTCCGGCCGGAGTTCGAGACGATGATAAAACCGTCCTCGGGGCGGATATCGTGCAGGGCGAGCAGCTTGTGGGCGTTGGCCGGGTCTCGCTCGATCATGGGGTCGTGGATGTCGTTCACGTTCAGGTCATCCAGGGTGATGGCATGCATGGGCATGAGCCCGCCGGCCCGGTTGCAGAGCTCCATGGCAAACGCTTTGGAGTGCCCGCTGCCGAAGATGTGAATCACGCCACCGGCGAAGAGCTGCCGGGCCAGGAGGGCTGCCGCCTCCCGGATGCGGCCCATCTGCGTGGTGCGGAGCGTCTGAACTGTCGCCAGGGCCTGGTCAAAGAAACGTTCACTCAGGGTGCTCACGGACGTCACTCACCTTTCATGGATGTTATGCAGAAGCTGGATGGCCGCCTCAGCTACGCGACTTTCAACCGGTAACGCCTCCTGCCGCCATTGAGATGGCGACGTTCGCTGTAGCCTCGGCGGAGAGCGCTCCGGCCAGCTCCAGCGCCATCACCAGGGCCCCGCCCAGCGGCGGCAGAGCGGGCTGCGCTACAAAGGCCTGCGGTGCCAGCCGCGCAAGGGCCTCGCTGAACGGCTGGAGGATCAGGTCACCCACTCGGAAGACGCCGCCCGTGGGGTAGACCGGGGCCTCGGTCAGCGCGAGCTGCCGCAGCACGGCCACAGCCATATCCGCCAGATTACGG